>CAZYPS010000005.1:0-54929 GCA_964649445.1 uncultured Thermotogae bacterium
TATACCCAAACCTACGAGGATCGAAAACGGCGCGGTCGGGACAGGATGGAGCCGTTTGTCGAGGACGTACTGAAGCGAGAACACGAGATAATATCCTCGCACAAAGACCGGGCTGATCTCCTTATCAGTTCTGATTACAAAGAGATCCAACTACAGGCCTAATTAAGCAGATTGTCTCTTTCCTTAACCTTTTCCCTAACACCTCAACTCCTTCGTAAAAATAAAAAACGGCGGGGACGGTAAAGCCCCCGCCGTAAATGGTGTAACTGATATTTAAATACTTATTTTATTCGTACCATACCGGGTTAGTATGAGCTATGTCGCCGTCCTCTTCGACTACTTTGAGAGCGTACCAACCTTCGCCTTCTACCATTTTTGAATGACCTATGATGTATTTATTTCCGGCAAGATCGAAGGTCTTTACTTCTTCCCCGTTCTTGAGGAGTGTAGCTTCTTTCAGGGTTTCGGTACTCTTGACCATCGCTCGGATGGTTACCGTGTCTTCTGAGACGGTTTCTCCCGGAACCTTTCCGTTGGCTTCCATGTAGACCAGCGGACCGTAGGACCAGAATGCCTTCTGCTCGTCAAGTGCCTGAACGAACTTGTCAGCTGTCAGTTCTCCATCGACGTAGGCATACGTCCTCTGAGCACCGGATCCGCCCCATTCCTGCCAGATATTGTGTGTATCGGAGTTTGCGACGGTCGTGTATTCCTTACCCTGATTCCAGAATTCGTAGGTCGCTTTTAGTGTAGACTCGTCGGAATCATCCCAGGCTCCGTTGATCTCGATTCCATCGAAACTACCGACAAAATCGTCACTCAGTTCGATCCCGTCTTCCGTGTGCGTTACTGTACGATCGAAGTAACTTCCGTTTATACTCGGGTGGTTGACCTGGATAAAGCTAGCTCCTTTGTCCCGGGCGTCCTGGAAGAACTCTTCCGGTACTCCTTCATAACTTGGCGCGCTTCCCATATCCAGGGCGTACGCGTTGAAGTGACCCCAGGACTGGGTGGTAACTTCCATGCTCGGAATGAACGGCAGACCGTGTTCATCTGACAGGGAGCTGATTGCCTCGTGATTGGCTACTTTGTTGTGATCACTGACGAAAGTCAGGTCCAGTTCGGAAGCGAGGTACGATTTGACCAGATCCTCGGGCGGAGTGGTTCCGTCCAGTATATTGGAATGGTGGTGCATGTCGGTCGCGTAGTAGTTTTTCTCGTTTGGCTGGAAGACCTTCTCAAACGTAGCGCTTACAGTTTCTTCCGCTCCCGGTTCCAGCTGGACGTCCATTGATTTCTCGTGGCTCGTATAGTTGTCGCCGTAGACGAGATCGAAGGTGTAATCCCCGGGAGGAAGGGTTATGGAAGCTTCACCATCGAAGTCAGTATAAATGGTCTCCCTGAACTTCCCATCGCTATTTACGAGAACCTGAGCGGGCGTTGCGCCGGATTCCTCCAGCTCTGTATTGAATTCCACATCCGCGGGTACTTTTACCTCGTCGTAAGTCACCTCGGTCGCCTCATCGGCCATTACCGAGAATTCAACCGGTTCGTTTTCCGAATAACTCTTAAGCCCGCCGTCTACAGTGTAGTCACCTTCTGCTAGGTTCAATTTCAGTACTCCCTCTGAGTCTCCCTGTACGGTCACTATATTTTCTCCGTCCTGTTTGATGTTGACGTAGGGGTTGGGCACGACGTTTCCTTCGGAGTCCGTTACGGTTGTCCGGAAGGTTCCGGTAGGTATGTCGTTGAGTTCGTAGTATTTGGTTAGCGGTAAGGAAACGTCCTTCTCTTCCCAGATGAAGAAGTCCGCTTCTTCTATAACTTTATCACCGGGTTTCAGATTTATCACTTTGAAGGGATCCACCCAGGTATCGGAAGCGGTGAAGTCGGTCATTTCCTCGAAGTAGAAACCGTAAGTTCCTTTGTTTTTGTTATAACCTCCAACCCATTTGAGCGGAAGAGTATCCGCGCTGTGAAGGTCGTACATACCGGATTCAACGTCTCCGTAGCCGGGGAGGTAGGTCTGCATGCCACTCATCGAAACACCGTAACCGGTCACCATTTCGTGCTCTTCTTCACCGACGTTTTCAACCGTAGTGTAGAGGTTGATGTGATTTTCTCCCGCTCTTAGAGTGTACCACGAGATTATTTTTACGTCTTCGTTATCCTGCCAGTGTCCTTTTGATCTTACTACGACCTCTTTCGCGGTTTCCGTGATTACTTCTATGTCGGTATAATTTACCCAGGACCCGAAGTTGTCCGCCACAAAACCTAGCGTAGCTACCATGTCTCCGGTTTTCTGGTTACCAGCATCGACAATTACACCGGGAGGCATGCCGTAAGCTCCTCCGGTATCTACCCCTACAGAAAACTCGATCAGATCATTTCTAACGGTTATGTCATTCGGCTTGGTCGCCTTCGCTTCGGACATCGCGGAAGTACCGCGTAATACCCGAACCTCACCCTCCTGAGCGACAGCCGGAAACAAAAACCCAACCGTCAGTACAACTGCTAGTACCGCAACAACGCTAGTACGTCTATAGTGCATATTCTCACCCCAAAAATGTAGTGTGGACTGAAAATTAAAAGGGATAAGTTCCCCCACCTGTAAATTTAAATTTGGTCGGACTTTGCGCATGTGGATGAATGTGTAAAGCATGGCTACTCAAGCTTTACCCACGTTCGAATTTCATTTTGATTCTATCAAAACAGGGAAGGTAACATCAAGCTAAAATAGATGATTTACCGGGATTGAAATTAACCTAAATTGAACGATTATTTCGTTTAAGACAAATTTCTAAAACAGAATACACAAGAAAGTCAGTTACGTTGAAAAAACTTAACTATATCACCCAGCGGGTAGTATAGTTAAAAGATTAATTCAAATTACTCTCTCATAACTTTCAACCAGGAGTTAGAAGTAAAGCACTTAGAAGGGATGTCGCACCTGGAACAGGATTTTTAAACCGATAACAGTCCACTGCTCTATTTAAACAGGAGATTTATATTTCCAAATCACGTTAGGTGAGGTGTGTTTCCCAAGGATTGCCCCCTTTCCAAATGGGGTTGGCTTTGTTAAGAGAAATACCGGAGGACCTATTTTCGGTCTAAACATACTCTACAGAACACCCAACTCTTTCCAGCTGAGACAACAAAACTGCTCAATCTTGACTCCACTAGGGTTGAGCCACCTGTTAAACGGAAAAACTTGAAATTATATAACAATTCTTATAAGATAACAATTGTTAAAATAATAACAATCGTTATATTCAACCGGTGGAGGTTGAATTTGCCGACCAAATAACGACCACAGGAGGTGAATAACTTGAGCCAAAATGATTCCGAATTCACCTTAACCGGGGTCGAGGAAGAAGAAATTGTCCTTATCGCCGGTGGCGAAATTGGTCCACTAAGAGACCTGATAACCAATTCTCTCAAAAACGGTGCCGACGACAACATCAGGCTATTTTTTGGTGCCGATACCCAAAAAGACCTCAATGGCCACGAAAAACTAAGGGATATGGCCTCTCTTTCCGATAACTTTAGCATGGTGACCGCCTTAAATACCTCAAACCCGGAATGGGACGGAGAGGTGGGTTTGATCACCGACGTGATCCGGGACAAATTGAATCCGGATAAAGCCAGCAAGTTCTTGCTTTACGGTACGGACGTAATGATAGAAGAAACCAAACAAACACTTACCGACTTAGGTGTTCCGGAAGCAAAAATCCAGCACAAATCCTTGAATCGAACTCATTAGGAAGACCAGAACTAAACTAAAAAATTATCGGTTCGGGTTCCATATACTTAAGTCCATTTCCCAGATATCGGGCATACATTCTACGGGGTGGTGGAATTATGTCTAAAGAAAACGGCGACTGGGAGGTCGAGGAAATAGAAGATTTTATCTGGAAACATCTCTGCAAATCCGAAACCGGTAGAGCTGACTTCGCTCCTCTTTTATTGAACCAGAAGAGAGAATCGCCAAGTTCGCCAAAGTTCGGAGAAACCGTGGACCAGATGAAAAAACAGGGATTCCTTACTGATAACAGACCAAATTACGGACACTACTGGTTAAAATTGGAGTCATCCGGAAAAATAAAGTGCGAAGAGGAGGTTGAACTACCCGGCTAAAAAATATTTATGAACTTTATTTAATATTAGAATATTAGACTTTCTTAAGCTAGCCTAAATTAACCGACTCAATTGCGGTATTGATTGAACTTTTTGGTTTCGATTCGTTCCGAAAAGTTCTTCCAGTATCTCACCCTCAGGTCCTCCAACCACCACTACCTCTCTCATAAGGAGAGAAGTGTTTTGGGTTAAACTCACCTTTTCTATCTATGTGTACCTCCAGGTTTACTATTGCACCGAAACTAGTCTCCCAGTCCCGGCTGCAGTAGCCGTTGACTTCGTCTTCCAGTTTCTCTTCGGAAATTAACGCCTTCCTGTCATTCTTCATTAACGTTTCGTGCTTCTCTTTCACCATATTTTTCAATATTTCATCCAATAACAAAGAAAAGAAATCTTTTCACACCTACCACTCCATTAATTTATTTTTGAAACCGTCGGAAAAGCAATCGTTAGTTAAAATTGATTATATCTGCTGCATTACGATCTGGCAGCTTTTAAAATGAAGAAGTTTAAATTTCGAAGAACAATAGATTTCGAAAAGGGAATCTTAGTTTTACAAAATCAATTTTTGATAGTAAAATAAAGGGAGAGTAAATTTTGAAAGGGAAGAAGGGAGGCAAATATGATGAATAGAACTTATAGAAAATTTGGTCGAACCGGCGTACTGATCGCTCTGCTTATGGTGGTTCTATTTAGTATAACTGCCGCAGGGGAAGATTACGCAGTCACCCAAGACGGAACATCCCACACAATCACGCCGTTAACAAAAACGGAGAGTGCCACAAGTTTTTACGATTATTACGACTACGAAGCTCACACGAATCCCAGCGTGGAATTACCAGACGAAAGCGTGCTTTTTCTTTATCGAAACCAGAACACTGGTAAATTAAGCCTGTTCGTAATCCATCACGATGGCGAGGACCCCTTGGACTTCGATAACTATAAACTTAAAGAGGCTAGCTTGACTTTTTCAGGGGTTCCCAGTACCGCACAGGTGGCTGTCGAGGATGACCCGGAAGATGACGATTACGGGCTAAATTCTACGATTAGCTGGGGGTGGCCGGATTATAGAACTGACGGTTTGGTTATAACCGACCTGGGTAACGAATTCTCAATTACCATTGATCCGGACTTTACGAAAGGAATCAATGACTGGAAAGTTGCCACCGGGGACATAAATAACCCAACCTACATCTCCCTCGATATGACGGAACCCTTGGAGATAACCGACCAGGGACAAACCCCTGATGCTCCGATAAGCCTTTCCGGTCAGGCTCTTTCAACTTCCGAGATCGAACTAAACTGGACGGACAATTCGGACGACGAAGACGGGTTTAGAATTTACCGTGACGGATCGGAAGTCGCTACGGTTGGCGCCAACGTGACGAGCTTTAAAGACACGGGTCTTTCAGCCGGCACTACTTATACCTATTATGTTGCCGCTTACAACACGCATGGAGAATCATCTTCTTCTAACAGCGTAGATGTCACCACCCATAGTGCTTCCGGCCCGGACTCCGAATACACTGCCGATGATAATACTTGGAACCTTCTGTCCATCCCCTTAATGCCGAGTCCAGACGACTGCCCGAGCGTAATAGGAGACGATCTGCCATCAGGAGAGGACTGTGATAGTCTAACCTGGGGTCCGTGGGATGGTTCCGACTTTACGGATTTAATTACCATGGATCCATTTGAAGCATTCTGGCTCTGGGCCCCCTCGGATATAGTCCTGGGCGTTTCCGGCACTGTACCTTCGGATAGAGAAATCACGCTCGAGGACAGAACAGGCTGGCATATGATCGGATCACTAGGAGAGATAGACTGGGGTGAAGTTAGACTAAAGGAAAACGGAGGTTCTTACAGGAGCATAAAGAACATCGACGTTACGGCGGCCGGTTCGCCAATTTACAACTCAATATACGAATACGTTCCGGCCAGTAAAGACTTCACCGTCTCCCAGCAGCCTAACTGGGATGACTTCGTTCTCGAGCCCTGGAAGGGCTACTACATCTACGTTCAGGAAGGGGCGAACACACCGATATCTCTAGATTTTGGAGAGGCGGAAGGACCGCCAACCCCACCGGCACCGGACAGCTCATCACAGGGAACTTTACTCAGCAAATTGGATAAAGACGCCCTATTAAATCCTCCTTCACCTGAGATGAGGGATACCGGAATGGATCTTTTCGAAGTTAGCGTTTCTTCCCAATCCACAGGTGACGGATCACGGGTAACGTTCGAAGTGCCCGGCGAAGGCGTTTCTTCAGTTCAGGACTTTACTATAAAAGTGAAGAACGCCAGCGGAGAAACGATATTCGCCTCGGAGACGACGAAGTCAAGAATTCAATGGAATACGAAAGGTGTGGCAAACGGAGTCTATCTCTATATAGCGACCGTAAGAAGCAGTACGGTCAGTGGAACTGATATCGGGAAATTACTGATCTTGAACTAACCAGAAACCGAATGCTTCGAGTTCGTTGATTACCAAGTATACAGCGCTTGGATTCGACAGCGAACGGCTGAATAAAAACCAGAATCGATCCACTAGAATTTGTAATTTCCGGGAATTAACGGAAGATAACAAATTGATTTCAAAACCGGCCGACACACTCCTGGAATTAATCGGGGAGAGTTCGGCCGGTTTTTCTTTCTCGATTAATCCCTTTAAATCAATCCAAGTTTTCTCAAGAAAACTAGCCTTGCAACCTTGGATCAGCTATATCCCTGATTCCGTCGCCTATCATGTTGAAGGAGAGGACGGTTATAAGAATGGCTGCACCGGGAATTAGGGAAAGCCAGGGCGCCATTACCAGGTGATTAACCCCGGCACGGACCATATTTCCCCAGCTCGGGGTCGGAGGTGAGACGCCCAACCCGATAAAGCTCAAATTTGCCTCAATTCTTATCGCAGTAGCTATCCAGAGAGTAGCCATCACCAGGATTTCTCCCAGAATATTCGGGATTATGTGGCGGAAAAGTATTCTCGTCGGCCTGGCACCAATCGCCTTTGCAGCTTCTATGTAGCTCTCCTCCCGGATAGAAAGGGTAGGACCGTGGGCAATCCTAGCAAACCGTGGTGCCATCGCGACACCAATTGCAATTATCAACTTATCGAGACCGCCTCCAAGAACGGCCATGATTACCAGACCCAGTACCAGCGTCGGGAAGGACAGACCGATATCCACGCCCCTCATCAACGTTCCTTCAACCCAGCCTCCAGTATATCCGGCAATCACCCCAATTATCGAACCTACAGTCATTCCAAACAGAACTGAAAAGAAGCCAACCATCAGTGAAATCCTCGAGGCCCAGATTATCCGGGAAAGGATGTCCCTCCCGTAATTATCCGTACCGAAAAAATGAACGCCACCGGGCGGATTATACTGATTCAATACGTCCTGCTCTAGTGGAGAATAAGGGGATATTACGGGGGCAAGGATCGCTATTAGCCCGATTAATACCGTCAGAACCATCCCGACAACGGCGATCTTATTCTTTCTGAAAATTCGCCATATTCTCTTTTTATATTCCACGGCTCCTCCTAACCGTATCTAACCCTGGGATCGACTAGGCCGTAGGACAGGTCCGTCATAAGGTTTATAATCACTACCAGTGCAGCATAAACCGTAAGCAGCGATTGCAACATCAAATAGTCTCGCTGCTTCATTGCCATAACCATCAGTTTTCCGAGCCCCGGCCGGCTGAAAACTATCTCCGTCATGACAGAACTGCCGATTAGGACGATCGAGTAAACCCCGAGGACCGATAGAATGGGGACAAGTGCATTTTTCAGGATATGTTTGTAAATAACCACTCGCTCTTTTAATCCCTTGGACCGGGCGGTAGAAACGTAGTCCTGATTCAAAATATTTAAGATCGAAGATCTAGTCATACGGGTAACGTAAGCAGTCATAATCAATCCTAGCGTTAGTCCCGGCAGGACCAGGTGATAGAGAAGATCAATTACATCACCATGTTCGCCACCGCCGACGGTCGGGAACAATTCGAGCTGAATAGAGAAGAGCATCATCAAGAGAATACCAAGATAAAATGCGGGAATCGACAACCCCGCCAGAGAAAATATCCGACCCAGATAGTCAATTATTGCATTACGATGGACTGCAGTTAATACTCCGAGAGGTATTCCGAGCAACGAACCCAGAAACACCCCGGAAAAAGTTAGTTCGAGAGTGTATGGTAGCGCGTGTAAAACCTGTGACCCCACCGATTGCTGCGATATCAATGATTTGCCGAGGTTTCCATGAACCAATCCGGTTAAATATGCGAAATATTGATTCCACAGAGGTTTATCCAACCCCATTTTTGTCCTGAGGTTTTCGATCGCTTTTTTTGACGCCTGCTGCCCCAGAACTGCCGTGGCAGGATCGCCTGGTGCCACCCGGACCAGTAAAAACACCAGAGTCAATACCACCAAAAGTGTAGGAATAGCGACCAATAATCTCCTAATTATATACGAAGTCATCACATCACCATAATTCCAGGATTAAAGTGAAGCGGGAGGGGCGTACGCCCCTCCCGCACAACTAATCAGCCCTATTTACTGAGCAAGTAACTCAGTATTCCACTTGATCTGGGGGGTAAGGGCAAGCGTGGAATCGAGTTCATAACCCCATTCAAGTGTCGGTTTCTTGGCAAACGAAAAGCCCAGCGTCGTTATGGGATAAGCCGCGGCATCAATCAGTATTTCCTTCTGTGTTTCGCCCCAGAAATCGTTCTGTAAGTCTGGGTCATCAGCCGTGCGAGCTATTTCAATTAACTTATCGACATTATCTATAGCCCCGTCTCCGTCGGCATCGACGTCTCCGTAGTGAGAGAAATTGGTAATCGCTGTAGGTTTAGTTACAATGGATGCGGAATGGTAGAACTGGGTCAGTATAGAGTTAGCGGTTGGGAACCGGGCGCAAACGTATATTACCATAGGATTGACGTCGTCCCGAATCTGGGAATGATAAGCCGAGTGGTCTATCTGCTTGATATTTACTTCCACCCCTATCTCTTTCAACATATCCTGAGCAACCACCAAAGTTTTGTTGTAACTCTCCCGTTCGGTGATTACGACGTCTAGTTCGAAACCATCCGGGTAACCGGCTTCTTCCAATAATTCCATTGCCTTATCCAGGTTCTGCTCGTAGGCCAGTCCCTCTTCCATTACCTCCTTTTTCGTCAGGCCTCCGAGATAACTGGAGGGAATGGGAGAGTAGAGAGGAGTCGTAATTGCCTCTCCGTAGAAACTATTTATTGTTCCCCTGTCAAGCGCGTACAAGATGGCTTTTCTAACTTTTATATCATCCAGTGGTTCTCTGGTAAGGTTAAAGTGTAACGTTACCGTCTCGCCGGGACCGAAAACCACCGGTTCGACCCCTTCGTAACTTTCTACTCTATCCAGCCAGGCCTGTTTTCTCAACCCTTCGATCAGGTCGAGTTCTCCCGTTCTTAGTCCGGAGAGCCTGCTACTGATATCGGGCATGTAGCGCCAAACTACCTTTTCGAGGGTCGGCTCTCCCCGGAAGTATTCCTCGTTCCTGGAAAGTTCCACCTTTTGCCCCGGGACGTAATTTTCGAAGACAAAAGGACCAGTTCCCACCGGATGAGTAGTGAAGTCATCACCCATCTGCTCAGCAGCCTTCTTAGAAACGACGAACCCTCCGGAATAATCGGAAACCAGTCCGGGTAACGAGGGGACAGGTTTGTCTAGAGTTATTTCAACAGTGTATTCGTCGACCGCTTCTACGCTATCTAAATTATCGTAGCTTCCGGAATAAGCGGAGGTCTCAGGGTTTGCAGCTCGCTTAATAGAGTAAACAACATCCTCGCTGGTCATTTCATAGCCATCCGGCTGGCCCGGGAAGGGGTGGAACATAACACCTTCTCGCAGGTGGAAAGTCCATTCTAGTCCGTCGGAAGATGCTTCCCAGCTCTTAGCGAGATCCGGTTCTATCTTTTCGGGATCCATATCACCCGGTTTGAATCGGACGAGGCCGTTGAAGATCATGTCGACAGCTCCACGATCCTGAGTCCCTACTGCAAGGTGAGGGTCCAGAGTATTTAGATCGGAAGCTGCTACCCCTACATCCAGTATTTGTTCCTCGGCTAGATCCTCCTCTGCATAAACCCCTGATCCAACAAGGAGCAGAACCATTATCCCAGCGAACAAAATACCGGTTAGGTCACGACTAGTTTTATTCATTATTTACCTCCTTAGGGTTGTAAATTTTTATTTTATAATTCTTGAGTTATTATTCTTATTTTTTTACCACCCCCTAATTGATTTCTCATCAAGATGTTATCACACGAATCATTTATCTCAACTTAACGATGAACGTTGAATATCGAGATTGACTACATCACAATTCCGGACGAAAACATGTATTATTAAGTGGACTAACAAAGCCGACACGTAAAATATCTATGACACAGTCTATTACTGGCTTTAGTCAATCATTTATTTCTACCCCCTACCGTCGTATAATTTTTGTAAAGAAACCTAAAAGTAATACCTAAGATCAATAACATTCCTTCAGAGGTCAGCATGACAGAAAGGGAAAATAATCGGGTAGCTATAGACGGGAGAAAACTCTACAACGCTTTCGCGAAAGGTGCGGAAAAGGTCGTCGAAAAGAGAAAGCTGCTCGACGATATAAACGTATTTCCCGTCGCTGACGGTGATACGGGCAAAAACATGGCCCAAACCCTCCGGTCGATAGCAAAGAACACCAAACCGGATAATTCTGTCGGCACCGTGAGCAAAGACATGGCTCAGGTCGCGCTCCTGAGTTCGAGAGGCAATTCCGGTATAATACTCGCTCAGTTTTTCAACGGGATAAGCAAAGCAACCGGCCAAAGAGACCATCTTCAACTAACCGAGTTTGCCCGAGCAATGAAAGTTGGAGCAGATCACGCCTATAAAGCCACCAATCAGCCCGTAGAAGGAACTATCCTGACGGTAATGAGAGAATGGGCTCAATCTCTCCACGAGTACGCCTCCAACAAAAACGACCTTTCGGAGTCGCTGGAGAATTCTCTCGAAGTCGCAAATAACTCCCTCAAGAAAACTAAATCCCGATTAGAAGAGTTAAGAGAAGCAAATGTAGTGGATGCGGGCGCAAAGGGGTTTGTTCTTTTTCTTGAAGGCATATCAGCATTTTTCAGAAAAGGTGAAACAGCCACTTTCGAGAGTATAGGTGAACTGGAAAAAGAAACCTCCCATCATATCGGCGAAGACCAGGGAATAACCGGACCACGTTACTGCACGGAAGTAGTTCTAACTGGCGAAAGCCTGAAAGCCGAAGAATTAGGGAACCTGGCTGAAGGATACGGGGAATCTCTCGTAATTGCCGGTTCGGAAGGTCAGTACCACATTCATATCCACACGGATAATCCAGCTGAGTTAATCTACGAACTGGAAAAAACCGGTACAGTGGCCGAGCAAAAAGTCGACGACATGCAAAAACAGCACGAAGCAGTCTACGAAAGATCCACGGAGATCGCTATTGTAACTGACTCTACCTGCGACCTCCCCCGGGAAGTAATAGACGAACTTCCGATCTATCCGGTGCCGCTAACTGTAAATTTTGGCGACGATCAGTTTCTCGATAAGTCTACCATCACCCCGGACCAATTTTACCGAATGCTGGAAGAATTAGAAGAAGACGAGGAATATCCCTCTAGCTCTCAACCTTCGATAGGCCAGTTTAAACAAAAATATTCTTTTCTGCTCGACCACTACGATTCAATTTTATCTCTCCACATCGCGGGGGAATTAAGCGGGACCGTAGAGGCCGCACGAAAAGCGGCAAAAGAAGTCGACGAGTCGAGGATCTCCGTCGTGGATACGAGACAGCTTTCGACCTCTCTGGGTTTAATAGTCCAGGAAGTGGCAAACCGGCTGGAGGACGGTTTGGACCGTCAGGAGCTGGTCGACCTGACCAAAAAACTGCGGAGGAAAGCAAAAATACTGGTCAGCGTAAAGGACCTAAAGTATATGGTTAGAGGAGGAAGGGTAAATCGACTTGAGGGATTTCTCGCCCGGTTACTCAACTTTAAACCAATAATTTCACTTGATAAGACGGGTAATTCGGAACTTCACGGCAGGCCACTGCTCAGGAGAACAAATTTCGATCAGATTATCGAGATGATTTCCAACCCCCATAACGATTCTAAGGTAAAAAGATACGCCATCGGTCACGTCCGGGCGAAAGAAGAAGCCGAAGAACTGGCGGGAACCATCGAAGAAGAGATCGGTCTCTCTCCGGACTACACTATGGATATTTCTCCGCTAATCGGGGCCCACGCCGGTATAGGCGCCCTTTCAGTATCTTATCTAACGGAGTAATATGTTCATCCAAAGTCCGATCGCAATAGTTCTGGCAGTATTTCTCTACATGACGCTTGTTTATCTATTAGCTCAGGTAAAATCCGACTATTCGGTGGTAGATATTTTTTGGGGTCCGGGATTCGCTCTGGTCGGATTACTTTCCCTACTTCTGTCACCCGAACTAACCATTAGAGGCCTGATCGTTACTATTCTGGTGGTAATTTGGGGGTTTAGGCTTGGTTATCACGTATTTAAACGCAATTGGGGAAAACCGGAGGATTTCCGGTATAAGGAAATGCGGGAAAACTGGGAAGGTCGGGCTTACCTTATAAGCTACGTGAGAATCTTCCTTCTCCAGGGTCTGTTGATGCTTGTCATCTCTTACCCCCTTATACTGATTCATTTCCTTCCGAAAGAAGGTATCGGACTACTCGATTATCTTGGTATATTGGTCTGGCTAGTTGGATTTGGATTCGAGGTCATTGGGGATTACCAGCTGTCGGACTTCATAAAACACCGGAAGTCCGAAGAGGACAGAATTATGACGGAGGGCCTCTGGCAGTACACCAGACACCCAAATTACTTCGGAGAAGCTCTTCTGTGGTGGGGAATTTACCTTTTAACTGTATCGATCCCCTATGGCTGGGCAGGAATAATAAGTCCAATAGCGATAGGTTATCTCCTCCTTTTCGTCTCAGGAGTTCCTCCCCTGGAAAAGAGGTACGAAGACGTTGAAGAATACCAGAAATACGCAAAACGAACGAACAAATTTTTCCCCTGGTTTCCCCGAGATAAGGATTGAAAAACTAAAACTCCGGAAACCAGAGGGTTAAATAAGAAACCGGAATCAGGTTCGACTCTCCCCTCCTAATTTTACAGTTATCCCTGTTTTTAAGGACAACTGACCGATAATAAACAACAAAATGTGGAAAACTATGTGGATAACCTGTTAAAAACGGGGTAAAATCGTGATTTTTTGTGGAAAAGTCCTGTTGAAAAGAAACCTTGAAAGTTGTCCACATTTGTTTTCAAGAGAAAAACAGGGATGTCCACAGTTCCTCCACAAAATTCTCCCCAACCTCCAGGCTTATATGACCGGAGAAGATAAATAGTTTTCCACACAAAAAGTTTCCCCAGTTACTACTACAGTAAAAAGATGACTAACAAACCAAGCAGTACCTTAATATTAATTTGAAAATAAATGTTGTTTTTATTATGCTAATTTTCGAGTTTGTTTAGCTTTTTAGGTAAAAGTAGTGCAGTTTGAGGAGATTATTCATGAATAAATACGATGTGATAGTGATTGGGGCAGGGGTTATTGGCACGGGAATAGCACGTGAATTATCCAGATACAGGGTAAGTGTTGGTGTACTGGAAAAGGAACCGGATGTGAGCTGGGGAACGACAAAAGCAAATAGCGGAATAGTTCACGCAGGTTATGACGCTAAACCCGAAACCATCAAAGCTTCTTTTTCGGCTCCGGGGAACAAAAAGTACAACGAATGGACAGATCCACTTTCCGTACCTTTCAAGCGACTTGGATCCTTCGTTTCTACAAAAGACAGGTCTCAGTTGGATAAGCTTCATAGGTTAAAAGAACAAGGTGAAGAGAACGGAGTTGACCAGCTGGAAATAATTGAGGATAAGGATAGGATTCGAAAGCTGGAACCAAATATCTCTGATGATGTCGAAGCAGTTCTCCATGCACCTACGGCCGGAGTTGTCGCTCCTTACAAGTTGACCATTGCCCTTTACGAAAATAGCCGTAAAAACGGCGTGGATTTCCACTTTAACTCACCTGTCAAAGGAATAGATACGTCGGATGAATCCGAAGACGGCTCGGGGTTCAGGGTAAAGACTCAAGACGAAGAGTTCGAGGGAGACTACGTGATAAACGCTGCCGGGCTTTTCTCGGGGAAGATTGCCGGTATGGTTGGGGATAATAGCTTTTCTATCTTTCCGGCTCGGGGTGAGTATCACCTTCTGGACAGCGAACTACAGGGATTCGTAAACAAGATCAACTTTCCTTTACCCTCAGAAGAAAGTAAAGGTATCCTGGTAACGCCTGCCGCTGAAGGAAGTATAATTTTTGGCCCAAACCACGAGCCACTAGAGGAACCTTCTCTCGCGACCACTAAGGAAGGGCTTGACGAAGTATTCCAGGGAGCGGTGGATTTATTCCCGGAAATCGATACAAGCAAAATCGTTACAAACTTTGCCGGGTTGCGAGCCAAGGCGGGCTCTGATGATTTCGTTATCGGAGAATCGGACGCTGTTGATAACTTTATAAACGTCGGAGGGATTCAGTCCCCGGGTCTCACAGCCGCCCCGGCAATTTCGGATCACGTAGTAGGTCTGCTTGAGGAAAAGGGGCTGGAACTGGTAACTGATCCCGGCTTCGATCCGAACAGGGAACCTATTCCCCGGTTCGCAGAGATGAATCCCGACGAGATAGCTGAATATACCGAAAACCTGGACGCGGCAAAGGAAATAGTCTGCCGGTGTGAGGAAGTTACCCGGGCGGAGATAGAGGAGGCAATAGATCGAGGAGCAGATACGCTGGACGGAATAAAATTCAGGACGAGGTCGAGAATGGGAAGCTGTCAGGGAGGTTTTTGTACTCCCAAACTCGTAGAAATACTGGCGAAAAAGTTAGGTATTTCTCCCAGAGAAGTAACAAAGAGGGGAGATAATTCCTACTTGCTGGCAGAGGAGACCAAAGAGGGTTGAAAAATGACTTCAAAGATTAGTCAAATAAAGAAAGATATAGTTGTAGTTGGTGGGGGGCCGGGTGGAATGGCGGCGGCAATCCGTGGTGCCGAAGAAGGTGCCGACGTAATGCTTGTGGAACGAGATATCGAGCTGGGTGGCATCCTCAATCAGTGCATTCATAATGGCTTCGGAATAGAGTACTACGGGGAGGAGCTTACCGGTCCCGAATACGCCGAAAGATTCACTAGCCAGATAAGGGAAAGCGGCATTGACGTTCGTCTCGACAGTTACGTGCTCTCGCTCGAGCCGGACAAAGTTATTACGCTTATGACCCCTGACGGTATATTCGAGGTTGACGCCGGCGCGGTCGTTCTTGCAACCGGTGCCAGGGAGAGATCTCGCGGTGAGATAAGGATTCCGGGAGACAGGCCGTCCGGAATAATGCCGGCAGGAACCGCTCAAAAGTTCATTAATAAGAAAGGCTACCTTCCGGGCAAGAAAGCCTTCGTCCTCGGGTCAGGAGATATCGGATTGATAATATCGCGGAGACTTACCTGGGAGGGTGCCGAGGTTGCGGGTGTTGCTGAAATCATGTCCTACCCGACCGGGTTGAACAGGAACGTGGTTCAGTGTCTCCACGATTACGATATCCCCCTTCACCTGAACCATACGGTGACGGAGATTTACGGCAAAGATCGTCTGGAGGGAATTGAACTGTCGCGGGTTGATGAAGATTTGAATCCGATAGAGGGCACCGAAAAATATTTTGACGTCGATCTTCTTTTGCTATCGGTCGGTCTGGTACCGGAGAACGATTTCTTCAAAGAGGTCGGGGTATCTCTGGACGAACGGACGCAGGGGCCTCTAGTTGGGGAATGGTTTCAGACCGACGTCCCGGGAATTTTTGGTTGTGGAAATGCCGTACATATTGAAGACTTGGTGGACTGGGTCACCCTGGACGGATTCAGAGCGGGCGAAGGAGCAGTGAAATTTGCCGGAAACGGTGGTCTGTCTAATCCCGATAAAGACGTTCTGGCAGGGGAAAACGTCAACTACGTGGTGCCTCAGAAGGTCAGCGGGGAAGACCCGTTCCGATTTGCTCTTAGAGTTGAAGAACCCATGGAAAACGTAGATATTTCGATAAAGGGAACTGATATATCCTTCTTCCAGAAAATAGTTACGCCAGGAGAAATGGAAGTAGAGGAGGTATCGGAGGACGACCTGGCTGAGATCGAAGATCTGGACGAACTCGAGGTTGAGGTCAAAGGGAGGAATTAATGCCGAAGAAAGAATATACCTGCGTCGCTTGTCCAAAGGGTTGTACTGTCGAAGTGGAATTCGAAGGTGACGAGATTAAGGATATTTCCGGATACAATTGTCTTAAGGGCAAGGAGTACGTGGAGGACGAATTTCACGATCCCCGGAGAATTCTTACAACCACAGTAAAGATAAAAAATGCAAAGTATCCTAGAATACCGGTTAGAACGGAAACAGGCGTCCCAAAGAATTCACTCGATTGTTGTCTGGATGAATTAAATAAGGTCGAGCTGGAAGCTCCAGTGGATATCGGTGATACGGTCATCGAGGACGTATGTTCGACCGGAATTTCCGTAGTTACCAGCAGATCTCTGGGAGCCCACGATGGCTAGATCTCGGGAGGGTGGATATGGCCATTGCTGAAAGGCTTTCAGGCCAGGAGTTCGATCTAGCGGTAATTGGTGGTGGGATTACGGGTGCCGGTGTAGCCCGGGATGCCTCGATGCGGGGACTGGACGTCGTTCTTCTGGAAAAGGATGACTTTGCTCAGGGGACCAGTAGCCGATCTACAAAACTGGTTCACGGGGGATTGAGATATCTGGAAAATTACGACTTCGGACTGGTTCACGAAGCGCTCAGGGAACGTAAGATATTGTTAAATATCGCCTCTCATCTAGTTTACCCTTCAAAGTTTTTCTTTCCCGTTTACGAAGAATCCCGCGTGTTTCCTCTTCAGCTCCGAGCCGGTCTCGTACTTTACGACCTGCTTGCCTGGGGGAGAGGGTTAGGCAGCCACGAGTTCATCAGTCCCGAGGAAACGAGAGAAGTTTTTCCGGGGTTAAAAAAGAATGGCTTGAGGGCGACTGGAGTATACTACGACTGCCAGATGGATGATTCCAGGTTAGTATTGAGTAACGTTCTGGATTCTGTAGCCCGAGGGGCGGAAGTAGCGAATTACGCAAAAGTATCCGACGTCGAGCGTTCAGGGGAGCGGGGAAACTGGACGCTCGAGGTCAGAGATAAGCTAAAGGAAACTCAGTTCTCACTGGAAGCAAAAAAGGTAGTTAATGCAACCGGACCGTGGTCCGACGATATTGCGGAGAGCTGGAGACAAGAGGGAAGCCGGTTTTTGAGGCCGACAAAAGGAGCTCATCTCATATTACCTCCGCTGGGGACAGAGATCGCTGGCTTCTTTCCCTCAATCCATGACGATCGTCTATTTTTTGTCATTCCCTGGGAGAAAAAAACACTGGTAGGAACGACGGATACGGATTTTTCCGGAAATCCTGATCAGCTGACCGTTAATAGCGAAGAAAGGGAATATTTACTGTCGAACGTAAACCATTACCTGGACGAAGTGGAATTTGAAGAATCCGACGTGCTGGCAGAATTTGCGGGACTAAGGCCGCTCTATTCCACTGCCAGGGGCGAAGTAGAGGAGTCGAAAGTATCCCGCGACCACGAAATTTTGGTTGAGAGGGACTCGATTTTTACGATCATCGGGGGCAAATATACGACTTATCGCGCAATGGCGGAAGAAGCCCTGGATTTGATGGGATCAGCCGGAAAAAGCTCTACCGGCGAGGAAAAGCTTCCGGGAGCGTGGAGAAAAGACCGGGAAAAGCAAAATCTAAAAACGAATATTCTCGAAAATTATTCCCTGTCGGAAGCGCAGGTTGAGAACTTGTTGAATAAATACGGGACAAAAGCGAAAGAAGTTCTAGAAAGTTCGGATAAATATCCGGATTTTGACAAACCGATAGGGGACTCTGAAGTACCGATAAGGGCTCAGGTTTATTATGCCGCGACCAGCGAATTTGCCCGGACCGCGGAGGACGTGATAAGACGAAGGACCGGATTGTTTATGCGGGAAGATGAGGAAAAGGATGAAGTTGAACGATTACTGGAAGAAGTTAACGGCAGTGAGGTTGAAGTAAAGAGAGGATAGTGTGTTGGTTTTTTAATTCTGTAGTTCAAAAACAAATCGGAGGTGGGCACAGTTAGTACTGAAAAGTTCGTCGGAGCGATCGACCAGGGGACGACAGGAACAAGATTCATAATATTTGACCACGAGGGCAAACAGATAAGCTCGGCTTATAGAGAACACGAACAAATCTATCCCGAGCCGGGCTGGGTTGAACACGACCCTCAGGAGATCTGGATAAATTTAGGGGTAGTGACTCAGGAAGCCCTGAATAAGGCAGGGTTAAAGTCGAGCGATCTTGTGGCTGTGGGAATTACTAATCAGAGAGAAACGGTCTTTACCTGGGATGAAGATGGTGTACCCCTTCATAACGGAATCGTTTGGCAGGACCGCCGGACCGCCGACCGGTGCGAAGAGCTGGAGGGAACCAGCGTAGAACGGGCAGTTGAAGGAAAAACGGGGCTCCGGCTGGATCCTTATTTTTCCGCCACCAAAATAGAGTGGCTCCTGGAAAACGTGGACGGACTCCAGGATGAAATGAAAAGAGGCGAAGTTCACTTTGGTACTATCGAGTCCTGGCTCATCTGGAAGCTAACGGGGGGCGAGGTCTACGTTACGGATCATACAAATGCATCGCGTACGATGTTGTTCGATATCAGAGAAAAAGACTGGGACCCGGAACTGCTGGATTCTTTCGGTGTACTGAGAAATTGCCTGCCCGATCCGGTAGAAAACGTAGAAGTCTACGGAGAGGTTAGTAGTTTGGACTCGTTGAAAGGAGTGCCGATTGGTGCCGCTCTGGGCGACCAACAGGCAGCTCTATTCGGTCAGGGTTGCTACAGTCCGGGGGAGGGGAAGAACACGTACGGTACAGGGTCTTTCTTGCTGGTAAACATCGGAGACGAACCGGATTTTGGAGATAAATTGCTTACCACGATAGGTTTTTCTTCCGAGGGAGAAACGAATTACGCTCTTGAAGGTTCGATTTATTCGACAGGAGCGACGATTCAGTGGCTTAGAGATGGTTTGGATATTGTCGACGAGGCGGCCGAAAGTGAAGGGCTGGCCGAAAGCCTGGATGGAAACGACGGAGTATATTTAGTCCCTGCTTTTGCGGGTCTTGGAGCTCCGCACTGGGATTCCAACGCTCGGGGAACCATTGTCGGACTAACGAGAGGAAGCGACGAAAGACACCTGGCGAGAGCGGGCCTGGAATCTATTGCCTATCAGGTTGAAGACGTGTTGCGGGCAATGAGGGAAGAAACGGACCAGGAACTTGCCGAGCTCAGGGTCGACGGTGGAGCTGCCGAGAACGAATTTCTCTGTCAGTTCCAGAGCGATATTTCCTCCCTTCCCGTGTTGAGAACGGGAATTTTTGAATCTTCCGCCCTCGGTGCGGCCTACGGAGCCGGATTGGCAGTCGAATTCTGGAATGATCTGGAAGAACTGGAAGGGTTGATTGAAGCAAAGAACAACCAGAGATTCCAGCCCAGCATGGAAGAAGATCAAAGAAACAAATTATACGAAAAGTGGAAAGAGGCAGTGGAAAGGGCAAAAGATTGGGATTTGTGAATATATACTCATTATTATTTTCGATAATTTTCGCTTTGCTTGATAATTAATTGTTTTTTTGTTAAATTCGTTTTAATAGTGAAGGTTATCAAATTGCCGGGCAATGAGAAGACGGGAAGAAGCGGGATTTAGTAAAGATAGTAAGCCTTCTTTGATGAGAAAAATATTTCATTAGATAACTTATACTGTAAGGTGATAACAACCGCATCGAATAGTTAAATACTTTTCTGGTTAATAAAATTAGTAAATTAAATAAAAGAACTTAATTTTTACCTAGGAGGCCCTTTTATGGGAATTAAGGCATCGAGCCTTTCCAAAAATTACGGGTCGGAGGTAGTTTTAAAAGACCTTGACCTGACGGTTCCCGATAATAGCTTCACAAGTATCGTAGCTCCAACCGGAGCCGGGAAGACGACTCTGTTACGTATAATGGCCGGAGTGGAAACTCCGACGAGCGGAAGGGTCTACTACAATGATAGGGACGTGACGGATGTTTCCGTCCAGAACAGAGACATTTCCATGGTCTACCAGCAGTTCATCAATTATCCTTCTCTATCTATTTATGAAAACATAGCCTCCCCTTTAAGGGTTTCGGACGAAAGTCTCACGGAAGACGAAATCGACTCCCGAGTTCACGAGGTTGCGGAACTGTTAAATATTCAGGGACTTCTGGACCACCTTCCCGAAGAGGCCAGTGGGGGAGAGAAGCAACGTACGGCTATTGCTCGGGCTCTGATAAAAAAGCCTCAGTTCACCTTCCTTGACGAACCCCTGGCAAATCTCGACTACAAGCTGAGAGAAGAGTTGCGGAGTCAATTTCAGGTTATTTTTAAGGAAGAACAAAGTACTTTCATCTACGCTACTCCAGCTCCGGAAGATGCATTATCAATGTCTACCCATATAGGATTTC
The DNA here is from genome assembly GCA_964649445.1 of uncultured Thermotogae bacterium. Classification (GTDB taxonomy): domain Bacteria; phylum Bipolaricaulota; class Bipolaricaulia; order M55B111; family M55B111; genus JAGXLP01. The sequence continues at coordinate 20,851 of CAZYPS010000005.1, forward strand.
TCCACGAAAAGGATATTTTACAGTTCGGGGAGATAGAGGAGGTTTATTACCATCCGGATTACGTTGAGGTAGGATCTTATTTGAATGAACCTCCGATGAATATTCTTACTTCGGAACTGGTGGAGAACGAGGAAGGTCAATATTTTCGGGTCAGTGACGAATTGAGGGTCAAAGCTTTTGATCTGGATAAACTGGAGACCGGCAGGCATTATCTCCTGGGAGTTAGGCCTCAGGACCTGGAGATAGGGGAATTTGAAGGAAACGTCACTTTCGAAACTGTAGTTTCGTTTAACGAGATCGTGGGGTCGACAACAACTCTCCATTCCGATCACGAAGGTCAGGAGATAATTATTTTTGCTCCCGAACCCAAACACCGACCGGAAGGCGAAAAACTCACTCTGTCTCTGGATCCTCAGAAGCTATACGTGTTTGATGAGGAGACCAGTGAATTGGTAACTCAGGGCACCAAAACGACCTTAGGAGAAAAGAAGTGATATTTTATGTCCAAGATAGAGTTGCAAAACATAACCCATATTTATCAGTCGGGTGGCGAGGAAACGGTTGCGGTAAGAGATGTGAACTTAACCCTCGAAGAAGGAACTTCCAATGCCTTGATCGGCCCTTCCGGCTGTGGAAAGACAACTCTGCTCAATATTATCTCCGGTTTGTTAACACCTACGGAAGGGAAGGTGTTAATAGACGGAAACGATGTAACGGAACTACCTCCTCAGGAGAGGGATATCGCACAGGTCTTCCAGTTTCCCGTCGTCTACGATTCCATGTCCGTCTACGGAAACCTGGCTTTTCCGCTTAAAAACAGGGGAGTTCCCGGGAAAGAGATAGAAGAACGGGTTCACGAGACTGCGGAGCTTCTGGGGCTGGAGGATAGATTAGACAAGAACCCGGGCAATTTCGGGCCGGAATGGAGTCAGTTGGTTTCTCTTGGCAGGGGGATTATCCGGCACGACACGACGGCATTGCTGTTCGATGAACCGATGACCGACGTGGACCCCAGCAGAAAACTCACACTGCGACGACGAGTTAGCCAGGCTCAGAAAAGATTGAAAGTTACTTCTCTTTACGTGACTCACGACCAGCACGAAGCACTTACTTTTGCTGAAAAAGCGGCCGTAATGAATAAAGGTAGAATTGTCCAGTACGGGACACCCGAAGAGTTGTACGCCGAACCAGTATCAACTTTCGTCGGTAATTTTATCGGTAGTCCGGGGATGAATTTTGTCAACTGCGAAGTCGTGGACAGTAAGCTGAAGATCGGGGACTTTGATGTGCCCATTTCTGATAAACTTAGTGACTCTCTGGATTTCGACGGGAACGACTTAGAGCTTGGGATTAGACCTCATCTAATAGATATATCGGAAGAGCGCGAGGAAGGTAAATCCATTCCCGCCACGGTTACGCTCACCGAACACCTGGGGAGTCATCAGATTGTTACGCTTGAAATCGAGAGTCTGGGCAAGAAATTAAAGGCCGAGTTACCGCTGGAGAAAAAAGTAAAAGTTGGGAAAAAAATGTATATTGGTCTGGATTCCGAGAATGTCAGGGTGTTTCGTGCCGGACAGGCAGTTGAAGGTATGAAAGAATAACTTTGGGCAAAAATTACTTCTCTCTACCGAAGAGGAGGTCCGATGAAAAATAGAGCCTGGTGGTTTCTGTTACCCGCATTAGCAGTAATGTCTCTCAGCGCTTTTATACCCTTGATGACGGTAATTAATTACGCTCAGTATTCTGTATTCCCTGGCTCCGCTCCTCAATTTGTCGGGATGGAAAACTTTGCGGAAGTGCTGGGGGATCCGGTATTCCTTGGCTCATTGAGGAGGCAGGTTTTATTCAGTCTGGAAGTATTGCTCATTGAGATACCCCTAGGCCTGGCGATTGCACTTGCCCTGCCGAAGAAAGGAAAATGGGTCGGCTGGAGTCTGGTATTACTGGGTATTCCCCTTCTCATCCCCTGGAATGTAGTAGGGATTATCTGGAGGGTATTTACGAGATCCGACCTTGGGGCAGTGCCAAAGATGCTGGAGTGGCTCGGGTACGTAAGTTACAACGCCTCTTCTAATCCGGGAGACGCCTGGTGGACGGTTCTAGCTATGGACGTCTGGCACTGGACTCCTCTGGTGGTCCTATTGTGTTATGCCGGACTTCAGGCTATACCGGAGGAATATTATCGAGCAGCCAAAATAGACGGGGCTTCGGCCTGGTCCACTTTTAGGTACGTGACTTTGCCTAAGTTAAGACACGCTCTAATATTGGCCGTTTTGCTTCGGTTTATGGATTCGTTCAAAATCTACGCCGAACCCTTCCAGTTAACCGGTGGCGGACCGGGGAACTCGACTACGTTTCTAAGCATTTTTACTTCGAGAAAAGCAATAGGCGGGTTTAATATGGGATACGGAGCAGCGGTTTCGATTATTTACTTCTTCCTGGTAATTCTTCTGTCCTGGTTGCTCTATACGATAATGCTTAACGTAGGAGGAGGTAGTACCAGATGAAAAAGCGAAACTTTGCCGTCTGGATTTATTTTGCTTTCCTGATGATGCCTCTTTACTGGATGTTGAATACCTCGTTCAAAACGAACGACGAAATTCTCAATTATCTCCACTGGTACCCTCACGATTTTACGGTCCAGAATTACGTGACGATATTTACATCACCGTTCTGGAGAAGGGGTTTTCTGAACTCGATTGCTTTTGTATCCATGAATGTTGCCATTGTCATAGTAGCTGCCGTTCCTGCTGCTTACGCGTTTTCCCGCTGGAACTTTAGGGGTGATAAACACCTCTTTTTCTGGCTGTTAACGAATCGAATGGCTCCTCCGGCAGCGTTTATCGTTCCGTTCTTCGCGCTTTACTCGAATATCGGTCTATTTGATACGCATATAGCTGTGGCCCTGGCACACGCTTTGTTTAACCTGCCCCTTGCCATCTGGATTCTGGAAGGATTTATGTCGGGAATCCCCCGGCAAATAGATGAAACCGCTTTCGTGGATGGGTATAGTTTCCCGCGATTTTTCTGGAAGATATTCTTTCCCTTAATTTCCCAGGGCATAGCTGTCTCCGCCTTTTTCGTTTTTCTGTTTTCCTGGGTCGAGTTGTTGCTGGCCAGAACCCTGACTTCCACGGTAGCCAAGCCGATAACAGTTACGCTTTCCCGAAGTCTCGGGGCCGGAGGCTGGGACTGGGGAGTTCTGGCGGCGGCCGGAGTTTTGACGATGATACCCGGTGGCCTCGTGGTCTACTTCATCAGGAATCTCATGGCTAAAGGGTTTGCGATGGGGAGGGTTTAATAATGGGCTGGATGCGCTGGACTTTACCGTCGGCTTGTTTCTTTGGCAGTATAGTTGCGATGTTAATTTTCCTTGCCTTCTACGATACCCGGTCTCCCGGCTATCCCCGGAAAGGGCTTTTGCCAATTAAGACCACCCGGGGAGATAGAGTATTCATGAGCCTGCTGGCTCTAGGGTCAACTGTATTTATTTGGCTTGCAGTGGTGCCCTCTATGTCTCTCTGGTGGGCAATGGGTATTTCGGCGGTTGAGGCAGCAATAATCCTTAGGTGGTTCTGAGGTAAAATAACTCGATCCGGATAGGAGGTGGTAAATTAATTAAAGAATTTTGTCATTTCAGGCTGATGAAACCAGGAAACCCAAATAACTCTTAAGTTATTCAAAATTAAAGGAGGGTAAAAATGCATTCTAACTTGAGGAGAAATTCGAAATGGCTGGGGTTAACCCTGGCATTGATTATGGCTCTTACATTTAGTCTGGTTAGCGCCACGGCCCAGGATTGGCCTGATGAACCCAATTACCCGGAAATTACCAAAGAAGAAGCCATGGAATGGGCGGAATCACAGTGGGGTCCTCTTTCCGAATACGAAGAAGCCGCGGTGGATTGGGTTTTTAAAGAATTTCAACCTTCCACGCTTACCGTAAAAGAACAAATCGAAGAGATGGTCTGGTTTGCCCACGCGACTGAGCCCTATCGCGGCATGTCAATCGACTCGGTAGCGGAAACCATTAAAACTCACGTCTGGGAATCCGAAGTACTGACGGATGCCTTTAAAGATATAACCGGAATCAACGTGACCCATAATATAATTGACGAAGGAGACTTAATAGAAAAACTCCAGACTCAGCTTGCTACCAGACAGAAGATCTACGACGTTTATGTAAATGACGCGGACTTAATAGGGACGCACGTAAGGCTCCAGGATGCAGTCAACTTGGAGAATTATATGAACGGTGAGGCTGAAGACATCACCAACCCCAACCTCGACCTTGATGACTTCCTAAACCCTGAGTTCGGTCAAAACTACGAAGGGGAACAAATACAGATACCTGATCAACAATTCGCGAACCTATATTGGTTCCGCTACGATTGGTTTAACGACCCGGAACTGAAGGAGAAGTTCAAAGATCGATACGGATACGAGCTTGCCGTGCCCCAGAACTGGGCGGCTTACGAGGATATTGCCGAGTTCTTCACCGAGCACGTCGATAGAGAAGACGTTCCCAATCCTCCAGAGAAGGACGCGATCTTCGGTCACATGGACTACGGCAAGAAAGGACCGTCTCTCGGCTGGAGGTTTACCGACGCCTGGCTCTCAATTGCGGGAGTAGGCTCCAAAGGTCTCCCGAACGGTCTCCCGGTTGACGAGTGGGGAATCAGAGTAAGGGATAGAAAGCCGGTAGGTTCCGTTGTAGCCCGGGGAGGTGCTTTGAATAGTCCGGCAGCTTACTACGCCACCGAGAAGTACGTAGAGTGGCTCGACGAGTACGCTCCTCCCTATGCGTCTTCGATGAGGTGGTCCGAGGCAGGTCCGGTTCCCTCTCGAGGTACGATCGCCCAGAGGCCGTTCCAGTACATCACGTTCCTTTCGGCTGATCCGTTTACTGCGCCTGATTCTTCGGTAACCGACGAAGAAGGTAACCCATTGTGGCGAGTCGCACCAACTCCGCACGGCAGGTACTGGGAAGAAGGAATGAAGGTAGGTTACCAGGATGCCGGAAGCTGGACCATTTTGAGGATGACAAAGGGTAAGAAACGTGAAGTTTCCTGGCTCTGGGCCCAGTTTGCCGTATCGAAGAGCATTACTATGAGGAAGTTTGAAGTAGGTAGAACCCCGATTCGGGAATCGACCGTAAATTCGGACTACTGGGAAAAGCACGAAGGTGAACTGGGTGGTTTGATCACTTTCTATCAGTCACCCGTGGAGCACATGTGGACGGACACGGGCATGAACGTGCCCCATTATCCGCTACTGGCGGAACAATGGTGGAAAGAAATTGGCCTGGCGGTTACCGGCGAAAAATCGCCAAAACAGGCGATGGATGACCTGGCGGAGACACAGGACGAGCTAATGGCAGAACTGCGTCTGCCAAAGTATTCTCCCGACCTCAACGAAAAGAGGTCCAGAGAATACTGGCTTGAGCAGGAGGGTTCTCCGAAAGCGGAAAGACCGCCAGAAGATCCGGAGACAGTTCCTTATGACGACCTTTTGGAACAGTGGGAAGAAGAATAAGTATGTCGTTATAAAGACAGGCGGATAAAATCCCAGATAGCCCAGCAGGTTTTTTCTGCTGGGCTTTTTCATTTACCAATACCAACTGGTAATGCTCCAGAGCTTTCCCTGAGGGTGAATTAGACTGTAGTTGGTTCAGGTGAGTCAAAAATAATTTCTTTACTTATTTTTACGAAATGGATAAAATATTGGACGAGTGAGCCCGATACTTATTTTAAATGAGAAATGAAATTGGGCATAATAGATAATGATCAGGAGGTGGTAAGAGCTAGGGGATAATAAATTGTTAACTTGAAGAATGCGGAAGTATTCTTCAAAAAAAGAAAAAACGAAAAACTTTTATTAATGGGGGGTTTCCATGCTTAAAAATAAGAGTTTATTTGCTCTTGCCCTAATTTCTGTGCTGGCATTTAGCGTGACATTTGTGGGACTGGCTCAGGAGCCGGTAGAGATAAAATTCTGGCACGCGATGAGCGGAGCCAGGTTGGAACCGGTAAATACCCTTGTGGAAAGGTTTAATGAATCTCATCCCAACATCGAAGTTGATGCCACCTTTACTGGGAGCTATGAAGAGACGCTCAATCAAGCTATAACTGCATCACAGGGTGGCAACCCGCCAAACGTTATTCAGACATACGAAGTCGGGACCCAGATGATGTGGGATAGCCCCTATGTCGTGCCGATTGAAGATATTGCTGAACCCGGCGAGGTAGACTGGGGAGACTTCCTGAACGTAGTTCGAAGGTATTACACCAACAGGGAAGGGAAGCTTGTCTCCATGCCGTTTAATTCTTCTACCGCAATTCTCTATTACAACAAAGATATGTTTAGAGAAGCGGGCCTCGACCCGAATGACCCGCCTTCTACTTACGAAGAGGTAGAAGAGATCGGGAGCCAGCTGGTAGAGTCGGGCGCGGCAAGAAACGCGCTGACCTTTGGTTGGCCTACGTGGATTTTCGAACAGAGCCATTACTGGACTGATAGCCTCTACGTTAATAATGGTAACGGCAGGGAAGGTAGGGCGACCGAGGTCCTGTTTAACCGTGAACCTGGAAAGAAAATAATGGAGTCCTGGGCTGACTGGGAAGATCAGGATATCCTGGTTTACGGTGGAAGAGAGTACGAACCCGATTCCGCCTTCCTGTCTCAGCGAGTTGCCATGTTGGCTCAATCAACTTCGCACGCGAAGGATATCGTAGAGACCGCCCCGTTCGATGTTGGCACCACGTTCCTGCCCCGACCGGCATGGGCAGATCGCGGCGGTACGACGATTGGCGGTGCCTCGCTCTATATCTTTGAAGACGACCAGGAGAAAATGGAGGCGGCCTGGGAGTTCGTCAAATTCATAAGCAGCACTGAAAGTGCGGTTTACTGGCACAAACAGACGGGCTACTTCCCGATCAGGTACAGTGCCCTGCGAAAATTGATGAATGAAGGTTGGTTTGCGGACAACCCGAATTTCCTTACCGCGTTTCTTCAGGTGCTAACCGCTAAACGGACTCCGGCAACCTCGGGTGCCATAGTTGGACGCTTCCCACAGATCAGAGATATCGTTGACGAAGCGGTTACGAATATATTTGCCGATGAAAAGACCGTGGACGAAGCCCTGGATGAAGCTGCGAGAAAGGCGAATCGAGTGATCGAAAAATACAATGAGTCGGCATAGTGGAAAATAGAAATCTAACTTTGTAAGGGAGCCACGGGGGGTTAAAGGGGTTTGGCCTTTAGCTCCCCGTTCTTTTTCTTTTATAACACTTTCGAGAGGTGAGGTATGAAAAGTTATTTTCCCGAGAAAGTACTGCCTTATCTTCTCGTTGCACCTTCGATTATCATTATCATAATTTTCCTCGTCTACCCCTTTCTCCAGGCAATCTGGGGAAGCTTGGTAAGGGGAGGAGTCTGGGGAACCAATACCAGATTCGTTGGTCTGGGGAACTATATGGAGTTGTTTACGTCCCCCGATTACCTCTGGACGCTCGGCAGAACTTTCCTGTTTGCCACGTTTGCCACCCTTGGTGGAATGGCCTTTTCGCTGGGACTCGCGGTGCTGCTCAATCAGAAGATCAAGGGCCGAATGTTCTTTCGAACCGCTGTTATCTGGCCTTACGCTCTGTCACCGGTGATTGCGGGTGTTCTGTGGGCGTTATTGTTTGATCCTTCCTCCGGTTTGTTCACTTATCTGGCTGAAGTGATGTTCGGGTTGGAGTTAAACTGGCGAACGGACGGAACTCTTGCTTTTATTATCATTACGATAGCCGCCGCCTGGAAGAATATCGGCTATAACGTGGTATTCTTCCTTGCCGGGTTGCAGAACGTCCCTGAGCAAGTACTCGAGTCCGCTGAGGTTGATGGAGCAAGTTCTTTTCAGCGTTTCTGGAAAATTTCCATTCCTCTTATATCTCCGACCATCTTTTTCCTCCTGATAATGAATTACCTTTACGCGTTCTTTCGTACATTCGGGCTGGTTGACGTGGCTACACAGGGTGGGCCGGGAAAATCTACCGAGATATTGACGTATAAACTCTACCAGGATGCTTTCGTGTTTTTTGATGGCGGATCCGCAAATGCTCAATCGGTCCTGTTGTTCATCTTTATAGTTGGATTTACCTATCTCCAGTTCCGCTATGCTCAGAGGGGTGTCTTCTATGGGAGTTAGCCGAGCAAAATGGAAGTTATTCAAACGGTTCGCTCTCTACGTTACTATAGTAGTCGCGATTCTTATCGTCTGCTTCCCGATAATATACGCAGCAGTGATGAGCACACGAGATCTTCAGGGAACGTTCCGTTACCCCCCAGATCTCATGCCCGGCAACAGCGCCTTGAGTACCTATGCGCAGGCCTGGAATACAGTTAACCTGGGACGGCTCATGCTGAACTCCGGTATTGTAGCGGTCACTACGAGTATAGTGAAAATCACCCTCGCGATGCTTGCGGCATTTGCGATCGTATTCTTTGATTTTAGGTGGAAATACCTGGCATTTGGGGCGACGTTTCTTACCCAATTGCTCCCGGTGCCGGTCAAGATCGTTCCTACTTTTCAATTAATGAGGAACTTTGGCTGGGTGGACAGTTACTATGCCCTGACTGTTCCTTATTTTGCCACTGCTACGGGAACGTTTCTATTCCGCCAATTCTTTATGTCCGTGCCGGAAGATCTGGTCGATGCTGCCAGAGTGGACGGTTGCAGGCCGATGAGATTTCTGAAGGATATTTTAATTCCGCTTTCCTGGAATAATATCGGAGCGCTTTTTCTGGTTGAATTCGTCTACATGTGGAATAGATACCTCTGGCCTCTGGTAGTGACGGAGTCGGAATCGATGAGGGTATCTCAAATCGGGATTAAGATGTTGATGACCACGGGTTCAATAAATAAGTGGAATATAATCATGGCCGGGGCTATCATCGTATTGTTACCTCCTCTTGTCGTTCTCCTGTTTCTCCAGAAGACGTTTATCGAGGGATTTGTGATGAGGACTGGTAAATAAATTTAACGTAATTGTCCAGAATTGCGTCGTTTTTCGAGCCGGTCAGTTCGAACCAAAGTCATTTGGTAGATAAGGGCATGGTTAAATTTTGTGGCAGGAAAATTCAGGGAGGAGGAATCAGTACTACCGCCCTTTTGGGCGGAGTTTTCGGTAATTTAGGAAGTTAATGAGTTTATTCTTGTAGCAGTAAAAGTCCTAACTCTGGCTTCCCTAAAATATTAGAAGTGGAATTAGTTCTAATTTTCCTGTTATGTCGAAGTTGAAAAATTACTCCAGTTTATGACTTACTCTCTGTTTCTGCATTCAGAGATCAATTGACTTGAAAAACATATAAATTTTATATTACTATATTCTTTGTATCTGAGCGTTTACTTATAAAATTGTTAAATTTCTGAAGAAAAACTGATTAACCTATGTTCGTGGCGGCTTGGCTACAAATTTAATTAGCTTGAAATATTTTCTAAACGACAAAAAGTTCAAAATGTAATCGGGGGGTGATCGATGTAGGGATAAAAGTTCATATTTGGTTGGTTTATAAAAAGTAGTGAGTAAAAGTTGGTTGCCTAACTGTTGAAACTTTAATAAAGGGGGTAAAATATGAAAACGAAATTGGTTAGCCTAGTTCTTATTTTCTCTCTCCTGTTAACCGGTATTACTTTTGCGGGTGCGGCTCAGGAAGAAACGGAGATTGATTTCTGGTATGCATTATCCGGTACGATCGCCGAAACCACCTTGGAATTAGTAGAAGGTTTTAACGAAACTCACCCCAATATTCACGTCAATGCTGTAAACAAAGGTACATACTCCGAAGCTTTAACCTCTGCAGTCGCTGCTTATCGGTCAGGTAATGCTCCTGATATAGTTCAGGTCTACGAGGTAGGTACTCAGACGATGCTGGATAGTGGAGCAGTACACCCGCTTTGGAAATTAGTTGAAGAATACGATTTAAATATCGACACTGAGAACTTTATCGCGCCGGTAAAAAGTTACTTCGAAGTAGACGGCAAGCTTGCTTCTCTGCCATTTAACTCTTCCACGCCGGTAATGTATTACAACAAGGACGCTTTTGAAGAAGCCGGCTTGAATCCAAACCATCCTCCCAGAACTTTCGCCGAGGTCGAAGAGATGGGGAAACAGCTAATAAATAACACTGACGTTAAGTACGCCCTGACCGCCGGATGGCCGTCCTGGACATTGTTAGAAAATATGCATACCTGGCACAGACAACCAATTGCCAACAACAATAACGGATACAGCGATTACGCTACTGAACTCAAAGTCAACCAGGATTTCAGTGTGGAACTTTTTGAGACCTACAGGAATTGGCAGCAGGAAAACGTATTTACCTACCAGGGCCGGGAAGGATCGCCCAACCCCAGCTTTTTAGGCGGGGACATCGGTATGATTATTACTTCGACTGCGTATCTAAGTGGATTTAAAGAAGCAGCTGAATTTGAAATAGGTACAACCTACTTGCCGCACATGCAGGGATACCCCCGTGGGAACTCATTAATAGGTGGCGCAACGTTGTGGGCGTTGAAAGGTAACTCCGAGGAGGAACAGGAAGCAACAGCCAAGTTCCTGGAATACGTTGCTCGGACGGACAACCAGGTGTTCTGGCATAAAAATACCGGTTACTTCCCCGTCACCAATAGCGCTGTCAGGCGATTACTGGACGAAGGATGGTTTGCCGATAATCCAAATTATCTGACCGCTTTTCTCCAGATGTCCACCGGGGTTACTACTGAAGGGAACAAAGGGCTGAGGCTCGGTAATTTCGTTTCAATTCGGAACGTCCTGCTAAACCAAATCGAATCTATGTTCGGTGGGGACAGAACTCCGGAACGAGCTTTAAATAGAGCAGTTAGAGAAGTTAATGGAGTGCTGGATAATTACGTATCGTCTCAGGAATAAGTTCGATTGACAGAGTAGGGGGTGTTACTCCCCCTACTCTTTTGATTTGTGCCATAACTTAAGTGTTTTTAGCTAGTTAGATGAGGTTTTGTTTGCCATTATGTTTACCCGCATGAAAAAGTTCTTCGAGTTAGATTTGAGTATGAACGATTTATTTGGTTCCTTTCAGAGTAACTTCCTTGCTTATCTATTTATACTCCCCCAGCTAGTTGTTATTGGGATATTCTTTATTTACCCCACTATAAAATCCTTCCGGATGAGTTTGTTCCGAAGCGTGCCGTTTAGGGGTTTGGTAAACTTCGTGGGGCTAAAAAACTTTATAGATATCTTTCAATCCCCTGCGTATCTCCAGTCAATCGTAGTAACGTTGATATTTGGCTTGGTGGTTACAGTATTAGGAGTAGGTGTATCTTTAGTAATAGCGAAAATGCTGGATGTAGTTGTCCGAGGGGTTGGGTTTTATCAAGCCGCCGTTATATGGCCTTATGCTATTTCCCCAACGATAGCTGGTATAATATGGGGCTTTCTATTTCATCCCTCGCACGGGAGTATTAGCTATTTTTTACCCTTTGAGTTGAACTGGTTGACCAATGGGAGAGAAGCACTGGTCTTGGTTATACTGGCCGCTACGTGGAGGCAGCTGGGCTATAATATTGCTTTCTACATAGCAGGTTTGAAGGCAATACCTACGTCCTTCCAGGAAGCAGCTGTGGTAGACGGAGCAAACGGCTGGCAAAGGTTCTGGCACATTACCTTTCCGATGCTATCTCCGATAACGTTTTTCCTGGTTACCATGAATTTGATATACGCATTCTTTAGGACTTTCGGTTTAATACACGCGTTGACCCAGGGAGGTCCAGCGGGATATACAAATCTCATGATTTATAAGGTTTATACTGACGGGTTTACGGATTTAAGGTTGGGTTATTCAGCGGCTCAGTCGGTAATATTGCTACTATTTGTTGCAGGTATAACCATGTTCCAGTTTAAATTTGCCGAAAGAAGGGTAGCATATCAATGATCGCCATGATGAAAAAGTTAAGTGACAAGCTGAATTTCCGAATTTTAATCCACATTTTACTAATATTGACTATTTTTGTGTTAAGCTTCCCCCTGATATATACATTTATAGTTAGCACTCAGTCATTATCTGCAGCCGTAGCGATCCCCCCGAATTTAAAGGTGGGCGGGGGACTTATTGAAAATTATGCTACTGCCTGGGGCCGTGCAAATATGGGAAGAGTATTGCTCAACAGCGGGATTATGTCTCTTTCAGTTACTGTGGGCAAAATTACTGTAGCTGCTATGACTGCATTTGCCATAGTTTTCTTTGATCCTCCTGGGGGTAGATTCATATTCTTTATCACCTTATTGACTTTAATGCTCCCGATACCCGTCAGGCTATTACCTACTCACGAAGTAGTAAGTTCGTTCGGCTGGATCGACACGTATTTTGCTCTTACTTTGCCGTACTTTGTCTCCGCTACTGCAACCTTTTTACTGCGACAGTTCTTTAAAACGGTGCCCCAGGATCTCGTTGACGCAGCCAGAGTGGACGGAGCCAGTCCTACACGTTTCTTCTTCCGGGTTCTGCTCCCGCTGTCAAGAACTAATATAGCTGCTCTCTTTGTAATTCTATTTATATGGACCTGGAACCAGTATCTCTGGCCATTAGTAGTAACAAACAGCGAAAACATGAGAGTAATGCAGCTCGGGATCAGTTTTTTGATCCCCAAAGGGGGTACTGGAATGCCTCCCTGGAATATAATTATGGCAGCTGTGGTTATTGCCGTATTGCCACCTCTTTTGGTTTTAATGATAATGCAGAGGGAATTTGTAAAAGGATTAATTGAGCCGGAAAAATAATATCCCTAAAGGAAGGTTTCAGTTAGGGCTGATTTATGAGGTCTTAAGTGTCATAGTTTGTACTAGCTGAAATTTGAGTATTTAATTGAAGATTTGAGAAAAAGGGGGTGTAAGTAGGGTCCGATAAGTTGTTAAGTTGTGTTGGTTTTACAGTTAAATGTAAGTCGGTGACCGAAACCTTAACTAGACTCAATTAACTTAAAACCAAAATAAACAGGGGGATAAAAATGAATAAAAGACGAAACAGCTTTTTAATAGCCGGTATTTTGCTACTGAGTTTCTTACTCGTCACGACTGTCGGGTTTGCCCAGGACGGAGAGGACTGTGCTAACCCGGACTCACTAACTTTCAGCGTAATTCCGACCGAAGATATCGCCCTCCACGCTGAGCGCTATCAGCCGTTACTTGATTGGATGAAGGAAAAGACCGGCAAGAGTATAGAATTCTATGCACCGACTAGCTATAACGGCGTTATCGAAGCTATGAGGTCTGACTTCGTAGATATTGCCGGATTTGGTGCGTTTTCATATATCCTTGCCCATCAAAAGGCCGATGCTCAGGTATTTTCCATGAGGATAGACTCTCGAACTGGCGAACAAGGTTACTATTCCTATATGGTAACCAAGAGTGACTCAGGAATTGAGTCGGTCGAAGACCTGGAAGGTAAGACCTTTGCCTTTACCGATCCCGGTAGCACTTCGGGCAAACTTATTCCCAGTTATATATTCAAGAAAGAGGGCATAAATACGGATGAATTTTTAAATCGCACGATCTTTGCAGGTGGTCACCAGTCCGCAGTTTTGGCCGTAAAAAGAGGGCAGGTTGACGCGGCTGCCGTCGCCAGTACCGTATATCAGCGGATGGCTAATAGAGAGGAAATTGATAAGGACAACGTAGTAATCTTCCGCAAATCGTCGCTGCTGCCCCTTGCTCCTCAGACTTACAGGGGAGACCTCTGTGATAGTCTAAAACAAGATATAGAGGAAGCTTACTTCACATTTGCGGAAGAGGCACCAAATGCTGACAAGCTACTTGAGCCAATGGACGCTACGAGGTTTGAGTCGGCAGAGGATTCTGACTTCGACCGAATTCGAGATATAATCGACATAATGGACGTCGAGGTCGGTTAAATTACCGTCTTAAATAGACTTTCAATAAGGAGGCTGGGTTTTTCGCTAAACCCAGCCTCCTTTTTTTGGAGGGAATGAGTTGAAAGGAGTGAAACGTAAATGACAGCTGTGAATAATCAGAACGAATCGGAAGCCTCCGGGGCCGTACTGGTGGTCGAGGACCTCAAAAAAACGTATGGCACGGGGGATGAGGCGCTCAAAGGGGTTTCTTTCGAGGTTGGAAGCGGTGAATTTGTTTCGATAGTCGGTCCCAGCGGAGCAGGTAAGTCGACACTGATACGGTGTATAAATCGGTTAGTGGAGCCCGACAGTGGAAAGGTTACTCTGGAAGGGGTGGACGTCACGGCGTTAGGAAAAGGGGAATTAACCCAGACCAGGAGGAATATCGGTATGATATTTCAGGAATTTAACCTGGTCGAAAGATTGAGCGTAATGGAAAACGTCCTTTCCGGACGACTGGGCTATACCAGTACTATTAATAGCTTCCTCAGAAGGTTCTCGGACGAGGACGTTTCGTTTGCCCTCAAAACTCTGGAAAGAGTAGGGTTGAAGGAATTTGCCGACAACAGGGCTGATGAGCTTAGCGGGGGCCAGCGTCAGAGAGTTGGTATAGCCAGGGCAGTGGTCCAAAGACCCCGGATAATACTGGTTGATGAGCCGACTTCCAGTCTCGATCCCGAGATATCCCGGAACGTAATGGATTTGATAGAGGAAGTCAGCCAGGAAGACAATATGCCGGTTCTAATCAACCTTCATGACGTGGATCTAGCAAAGGAATACGGGGAAAGAATAATAGGCCTGAGGGACGGTGAAAAAATATTTGACGATGTCCCCGGGAAGTTCGACGAAAGAGCTATGGATGTCCTGTATCGAGGAGCCTCCGAGGATGAATATTAAACCTGGACCGTATTTGGACCGGCGAGTGATAGACCGTGGATAACTGGGATCCCAAATCGAGAAGCGAAAAGATCAGGCAAAGAGGCCTAACTCTCGTGGCTCTGGGTTTAATTATCTGGAGTGCCCTGGCGATAGATATACAGTGGTCGACCATGGGGGGTATATCGGCGTTAGGGGATTTAATTGTTAGTTTTATTCCTCCCGATCTAAGCTACGTGCCAAATCTTCTTCAGCCCGCACTGGAAACGTTCGAGATGGCCGTAGTGGGAACCCTGGCGGCGGTGATTATGGCAGTCCCTGTGGCTCTAATTTCGGCCAAAAATATTACGCCGAGCAAGGTTATCCTGTACCCAATTGGTCGGGCTATCATAGTGGTGAGCCGATCGGTTCACGAGATAATATGGGCTCTTATTTTCGTCGCTGCCCTGGGACTGGGACCTTTCGCCGGTACCTTGGCCCTTGGATTTAGGTCGATCGGTTTTCTCAGTAAGTTGCTAGCCGAAGAGATAGAGGGGATTGATGAAGGGCAAATCGAAGCGATGAAAGCTTGTGGGGCCAACCGGGCGCAGATTATTCTGTTCGCGGTACTACCCCAGATCAAACCGCGTCTCATTGGGCTTACGATCTATCGCTGGGATATTAATTTTCGAATGTCCACGGTTTTAGGAATTGTTGGGGCGGGCGGAATTGGTTACGAAATCCAGTCGGCTATGCAGCGGTTTCAGTACAACCAAGCTTCTTCAGTTATCCTGGTAATTCTAGTTATGGTCGCCATAGGTGAAGTCGTTTCAGCTCGGTTGAGGGAGCAAGTAACATGAATAAAGAAAACGAAAGAGATACCGAAAAAGAGTGGAGTCCGCGCTCGACCAGAAAGTCGCTTAAAAAGTACCTGGGATATTTTCTCATAGCTTCTGTTCTGATTGGTATGATGTATTCGCTGGGGTTTAACTTTCTCAAGTTGGTTAATATATATAACCCTTTGTTCGATCTTTTCGGGAGGATGTTGCCGCCGGATATTGGTTACATACCCTCGAACCTGATCAAACCGACACTTGAGACATTCTACATGTCAATCCTCGGTACGGTTCTTGGGGTATTGATCTCGATACCGGTTGCCTGGTTTGCAGCTAGAAACGTTACTCCGATACCCTGGCTCACGTATCCGATAGGACGATTTCTGATCACTTTTACCCGATCTCTCCATTCTTTGATATGGGGTATGATTTTTGTTGCGGCGGTCGGATTCGGTCCGTTGCCCGGCGTTCTGGCTTTGGGAATCCGAGGTATAGGTTTTGTGGGCAAGCTCCTTGCGGAGGAAATCGAAGATATTGATGAAGGTCAGGTAGAGGCGATCAAAGCTGCAGGAGGGAATAGTTTTCAGGTTCTCCTTTTTGGAGTAGTCCCGCAGGTAATACCTGAATTTGTGGGCATAAGCGTCTATAGATGGGATATCTGCGTTAGGGCCTCTGCCATACTGGGATTCGTTGGAGCTGGAGGTCTGGGGTTCGAATTACAGCAAACTATGAACCTATTCCAGTACCAGCGGGCTCTTGCGATCATACTTATCGTCATCGTCCTGGTGACAATTAGTGAGTCTATTTCGGCAGTTCTGAGAAACAGGGTCACTTGAAAAGGTTTAAGGAAAATAGAAGTCTCTAAAGGTTAAATATGAGTCAACTGATTTATCCCGAAAGGAAAGCGAAAGAAAAACTTGGCGAACTACTGTCCGGAGGCGTCGTCCACCCGTTGCACAAGAAGGGCTTCCTGATTGATATCGACGGAGTAGTCTGCCGTGGAATGGAACTAATTAAAGGTGCGGACGAAGTAATCAGAAAGTTGAGGGAAAACGAGAAAAGGACGGTATTTGTTTCCAACAATTCGACGAAGTCCCCTCGACTGTATAAGGGGAAGATGTCGGAGCTTGGGATAGAAGTTGAGGAAAAAGATCTGGTTCTGGCCACTGTTGTTGCGGCCGACCATATCAGGGAGAAAACCCCGAATGCCAGTGTGTACGTGGTCGGGGATAAAGGGCTTGGGGAGACAATGGAAGAATACGGGCTGGAAACCACGGAAGTGCCCGGGGAGTCGGATTACGTGGTTGTCGGAAATCCGTTTAGGCGAGACGGAAGACTAAGAGACGGTAACGACGGTAAAATAACAGGGGCAGTAAGGGCTATACTGGAGAACGACGCGAAGTTTATTGCCGTCAACGTCGATACGATATTTCCCACAGAAAATGGACCCGTTCCCGCTACAGGGGCTATCGTTAAGGCAATTGCTCATTCGACCGGTCATTCGCCCGATATAGTTGCCGGTAAACCGGAGAAGCCCATGATTTCGCTGGCCCTGGAAAGGTTAAACCTAAAGCCGGAAGAGTGCGTTCTGATAGGGGATTCCCGGGTAGATATGGTGGCAGCCCAGGAGTATGGGTTAACGTCGGTTTTTGTAAGGACGGGCTCTGCTGAGGAACGGGACCTCGAAGAGGAAGGCGTCTTTCCCGACTTTGCTTTGGATTCGATCAGGGATCTACTCGTGGTTGAAAATTCCAGTTGATCGAAAGTTGTAGGGAGGTATGAGTTAGGCCACGTAGCCTGGAGCCCTGGAGGCTGTCCAGTGGGGATTTTGGCTTAAATTTTAGACAAAAACAAATGCAAATTAACTCAAAAACAGTAGGATACTTCGTTCAAAATAGGAAAAGATGGGATGATGCGTATTTTGGTAGAGGTAATGTAGAAGGAACGCCGGCGTACGCTCAGCTCCACGAATACGCGATGGTCCAATCGCCACTGAGCGGTGAGGAGTTTTACACGGACGGGGAGGAACTGGTTAATTGGGAAGCCAGAACTGCTCACGAACTTCGCCTCGATATACCCGATATTACGTTCGATTGCTATAATATCGAAGTCGAAGCCCTGGGGGGTGAGGTTAGATATTTTGACGATAAAGCCCCAGGGTTGATAGACCCTCCAGTGGAAAATAAGAGTGAATTACTCCGCCTTGATCCTCCCGACCCATACAGGGATGGAAGGATGCCTTTTGTCTTTGAAATAGTTGAGGAGTACGAGAATTTGTTCGGCTGTTTCCCGAGATTAAACGTTACTGCCCCGTTTACCCTGGCGGCGAAACTGCGAGGGGTCCAGAACTTTTTGATGGACATAGTGCGGGATAGTAGTTTCGTTAAAGACTTATTGAGCTTTGTAACCGAGGAAGTGCTTGAGCCGTATATTAATGCCATTAAAGCGGTCAGAAGCTACGAAGGAGAAGTAATTGCCGCTGATGCCATCGCTTCCCCACCGAACCTGGACCTGGATTTATTGGAAGAGCTGGCCCTACAACCTCTTTTACAACTAAAGAAGTCCTGCGGGGAAGACGTAGTTATCCTGAACTGGTGGGGGGAAAGCCATGTCAAAGATCCCAATAGGTTGATGGAATTAAAAACCCGTGCCAGTTCCGGAAAGGTGTTAGAGGGCCAGGACCCCGATGTTAACGAACTCGGTCCTGAAAGATACCGGGATTTCGCCTTATCACGTGATACGTCCCTTATACTGGGAGTTGGGACGGATATGATGATGATGGGAGATCCGACTTCAGTAAAAGAAAGAGTGAAAAGATATTTAAAGGTCGGAGAAGATATGAAAGGTAGGTTCTTGCTTTATTTTACGAACCTCGTCGGAGATACGCCCCTGGAAAATATTCAAGCTGCCATGGGAGTTTTGAAGGAATCTGGCAATTGAGCCCAAGGTTGGTAGAATTTCACATTTTTTCCTGCTGGACGTGAAGGAGGCACAAATGATTAAAGGGTTTATATTCGATTTGGATGGGACTGTCTACTTGAGTGACAAACTTATTCCGGGTGTAGAAGAGTTAGTGAATGGGTTAAAGAAAAATGATTACAGAATGGTCTACCTTTCTAACAAACCCTTACAGAGAAGATCCACTTACGCGAAAAAGTTAACGGAACTTGGAATTACTACCCCTGAGGATCAGGTGGTAAACTCTTCTTACGTCATGGCTAACCATATTTCAAAAGTTGCTCCCGGGGCGAGTGTTTACGTGATAGGGGAAAAGCCGTTAATTGACGAACTGGAAGAGGCTGGATTAAGGATAACAGAGGATCCCGAGCAAATAGATTATGTCGTAGCAAGTTTCGATCGGGATTTTCACTATGACAAGCTCCAGATAGCTTACGAAGCCATCAAGCACGGGGCGAATTTTGTCGCAACAAACCCGGATCGCACCTGTCCGGTTGAGGGAGGAGAGGTACCTGACGCGGCAGGGATGATTGGAGCAATCGAAGGAGTAACTGGAAAACAGGTAGAGAAAATTGCCGGAAAGCCCTCCGAGTTAATGGTGGAGGCGGCACTTGATAGGCTGGAAATTAAACCCGAAGAGTGTCTTTTAGTGGGGGACAGATTGGAAACCGATATTAAGATGGGAAATAACAGTGGAATAAGCACGGCTTTAGTCCTATCCGGGGTAACTGATCTTGAGGATCTGGAAAAGTCCTCCGTTAAACCGACGTATGTATTGGAAGATTTATCCCAGTTGCCGGAGAAAGTGGAGCTGGTTGATATTTAGCAACGATGATATTTTCTTTTTATGAGTCCGATTGAATACCTTGCCTTGCTAGTAAGGTTTATTGCTTGTGATATTAACTAACTTTTCCCTTCAGTCAATTTCCCGCCCGCCCGGGCGGAGCTTGTAGAAAACCTCTTTACAATTAACGGCTGCATACTTCAAAAACGCGAGACCCGGCAGACAATCGAGCCCACCTCTGAGCTTTGCGCCGGATAAGAAATATCATCTCACATAACAACCAGCAGTTCTTAAGAGATGTATCCTCGATTGACTACTGGTAGTTGGTAAAATGACGTGAAGATGTACCCTAGATCGCCATATCGAGACCTTTATAAAGCAAGAATGCGAAAAGAGCAGCTGCCGTAGGAGTAGCCACCCAGCCAATAACGATTTCGATTATCTTTCTAAAACTTACCGTGCTTGTACCTTTCACGAGTCCGACGCCGATTATTGCTCCTACTATGGCCTGAGAGGTGGAGACTGGGATACCAATTATGGAGAAAAAATGGACTGCAACAGCTGCAGCTGTCTGTGCTGCTACGGCAGAAAGGGGGCCGAGAGTAGTTATCCCTTTACCAACCGTTTCCGTGACCCGTCGTCCGTAAGTAAGCACACCAATAGAAAGAGAAATTCCACCCAGTAAGGCCAGCCAAGTCTGGTTTATTCCCAGTACAGTTAGGGGACCGACGGAGTTTCCAACGTCATTCGATCCGAGAGAAAACGCCACGTATGCTCCCGAAAGAATTACCATATAGCTGAGTAGTTTGTCCCAGAAGGTCACCATTTTTACCCGTTTAAGGAAGAATGAAAGTATGTGGTAAAGAGTAAAACTCATAATTGCCGTGAGCGGGGGAGATATTACCCAGACTTCCCCTATGGTAATGACCTTAGAGAAATTTACGGCGTTTCCCATAGAAAGACCTGCACCTACTACCCCGCCCACTATAGCCTGAGAGGTAGAGACGGGAACTTTGAAGAACGTTGCAAAAGTAACAAAGACGCCGGCGGAAAGCATGGCGGTGAGAACGCCCGTCATGTTGAGCGGGTTAGGAACTACCCCTTCCCCGATCGTTTTCATTACGTTATGGCTCTGAAGGAGAGCTCCCAGTACTACAAAGATCGCCACGACATAGACCATCTTGCGGTAAGAAATAAGGCCGGAGCCTACCGGGGTTCCGATACAATTGGCGGTGTCATTGGCTCCAATGTTCCATCCTACGTAAAAGCCCGCGACGATCAATAAAACTATCATTCCTAATAATCAGGGGCCTGGAACATTGTGTTATCGGTTCGTCATAATCCTTATGAAGTTCGCGGCATTTTCAATATGATCCAGAATATTGTTGGCCTTGAGGGCAACCTGGATTAAGTGATACTTTTCTATTCCTTCCATGTTTTCGGAATTATAAATGGATTTTATCGCTTTTCTCGTTGTCTTATCGGCGCTGTGTTCCAGGTTGTTTATCTCTTCGATGGATTCTCGGACTTGGTCCAGTTTGCCCTCACCATCGCTGGTACCTTTTATAACCGCCCCGGCATTTATGACCAGCTTGCTGTATTCTGAGACTGACTTTTCAAGAATATCGGCCAGACTATTCAGAGAATCCTTGTACTGATCAGGCAATTTATCCGTGAGATTTAACAAAGGTAGTAATTCGGCAACATCCTGAGAGTTGTCGGCTATTTCATCCTGGTGCCATAGTAACGATAGCAGGTCCGATCTGGCAACGGGCATTAAAAGATCGCTTCGAGGTAACTCCTTCCGAATTTCCTGTTTTTCCTGATCGGCTTCGAATTCGTAATTTGACACCATTTCTCCCTGTATTTCTTTTCCCTGAGTGTAATCATGTAATTCTTCTACTAAAGCTTCGACGGTTGCCTCTACTTTTTCGGCGTGTTTAGATAACTGTTCAAATGGCGAAGTCTCAGTTAGATATCCGGCGAAGGAACGTTTGAAATTTTTAATCTTCTTAAAACTGAAAAACGACATTCTAACCCTCCAAATTTGCTACCGATAACCTTTAAATATTTTCATGCATATAAATATATAGTTTAATTACCTTTATAAGGCTAGTATAATTAAGCAAATTGTTCAAGTGACAAATGACCAAGATGTTTTGTTAGCTTTGGGTTTTTTATTATTTTATACTGGACTTTTTGTTTTTCAGGCTCCTATTTAAAGTTTCCGGGCTTTACATCAATTGACCGAGGTTAACTTCGAAAATCGCCCGGCGAAAATTGTTTTAAACTCATGAACCCGGCTCAGGGGATGAGGCTTGCAAAAATCAATTTTCCCGGTTTGGTTTGAACTTTTACTCAAGAGGACCGGTTGATAATTAAACCAACCGGCTTATTCCCTCGTAGGGCTCGATCTGGAGTATTTCTGCTAGCTTTGGTAATTTAAATCAGCAATGAAGAAGAGGATTGTGGGATCGAGATGAATGAGAGCAAAAATAGAAATTTGTTAAATATTGCCCACAGAGGCGCCCGGAGTATAGCACCGGAGAATACACTGGTAGCTGGTAGAAAGGCTTACAGGGAAGGAGCGGATTTTTGGGAGTTTGACGTTCGACTTACCGGAGATGGAGAACTGATAGTTTTCCACGACGAAACTCTAACACGAACTACTGATGTTTGTGAAGTCTTTCCTGATAGAGATTATTACAGGGTAAGTAATTTCGATTTTTCCGAAATAAGACGGCTTGATGCGGGCAGCTGGTTTGGGGAATCGGATCCGTTTGGAGAAGTAAGCCGTGGTGCCATTTCTGGATCCGATTTGAAGTTGTATTCGGGTGTAGAAGTACCTTCGCTTCGGGAGGCTCTGGAGCTAACGAAGTACCTTGATTGGAGGGCAAATATTGAACTTAAGTTTTCTAACGGGCGGGAGGCAAAAGTATTGGAAGAGCGAACCACCAGCGTTTTGCGGCAACTCGTTGATTTGGCTGAGGAATTGGGGGTGCTGAACAGGGTCGTAGTATCATCTTTCAGCCATGGAGCTATCGGGAAGCTAAAAAACTTTCACTCTGCAATAAAAGGTGCTTTGCTGGTTAAAGAGCCTTTGGCCAGACCTATAGAGTACCTGGAAGAATATAACGCCAAGATCCTTAATTTGAAGGAATCCGCGGTTCAGACGGAGGCGGGGCTCAGCAATATTAAGGAAATAGGTGGCGCTAGTCCCAAATACGCGGTAAATTTGTGGACCGTCAACAAAAAAGAAAAAATGAAGGAGTACCTCTTGAATCCGTTTATAGATGGGTTAGTTACTGATTATCCCGGTAGACTGTCGGAGGTTATTTCAGGGTCAGCTTAGCTGGTTAAGAATTATTGCTTGGAATAAGCACCATTAATTTGAATGACTTCTTTGGTTTTCTTGACAATACCCTTTTATCTTCCTATGTTATAGTTTGATTATGTCTGACATTCTTGCAGAAGAAAGAAGAAGAAAAATCTTAGAGGAGTTAGAGGCTGAAGGAACTGTTAAGACCGCCCAGCTGGCAAAACTATTTTCCGTTTCGGAAGTGACAATCCGCCGAGACCTCGAGGTTCTGAAGGAAGAAGGGAAATTGAAGAAGGTCCACGGTGGGGCAGTAGCGAACGAAAAGAACTTTCAGTCTTCCTATCACGGCGATACAATCACATTTGAGCCATCTTTTCAGGAAAAAGCTGAAGTAAATAAACAGGAAAAGGAAAAGATAGGAGAAAAAGCCGTTTCATTGATTAAAGACGGGAGTTCTGTCTTCATTGGTACGGGCACTACTACGATGCAGATCGTAAAAAATATTGGAGATAGGGCTGCCCTAACTGTGGTAACGAATTCTCTGAATCACGGGCTGGAGCTGGCGAGAACTCCCGAGGTAGAGGTATTAATAACCGGCGGGCAATTGCGAAAGAATACTTCCGCTTTAGTCGGCCCAATTGCAAAACGATCATTCGAGGAAATATATGTCGATACATTATTCCTCGGGGTAAACGGAATCTCCATTGATCATGGTTATACGGTACCGTCGCTGAGAGAGGCGGACATGGCACGAAGTATTATGGGTATGGCCGATGAAGTAATTATAGTGGCTGATTTTTCAAAGTTCGGTAAAGTAAGCCATGCAAAGGTGGCGGAAATTGACGGGGCGCATAGGATCATAACTGACGATCAGGTCGACGATTCTTACAGGGAGGCACTTTCCGATATTGGGGTAGATCTGCTGGTGGCTTAAAGTAAAAAGTATGAGACTGGAAGCTGGTCGGAATAAAATTTTTATTATGTAAACTTGTCGTTTAACCTGATACCTGCTATCATCGGGGAGATAACATGACTGATTATTTGGAGAGTATAAAAGTAGAGCGAGAATCAATCAGCAGGAAAATAATAAGGCGAATATTAAAACACATTAAAAAAGTCGGCCTGAAGCCGGGGGACAAGCTTCCCTCCGAAAAGGAGCTTATGGAGAAAATGGAGGTAGGACGGTCCTCTATTAGGGAGGCTCTGCATGCACTTGTTACGGTGGATATTCTGGAGACGAAACCGGGAAAGGGATACTACGTAAAAAGGAAGTCGAATATATTTTGCCTGCCCGGTGGAAGCGAACTCGCGGAAGTATTGATCGAAGAGCAGGACTTCATGGCGTTGATCGAAGTAAGAAAGTTTCTGGAGAAGAAAACCGCCGTTCTTGCCTGTCGGAGGGCAACCGAAGATGATGTCGATAAGGTAAAAAGGGTTATGGATGAGATAAAAAATGCCGCCGATAAGGAGGAGAATATATCGGACGTTACGGTTAATTTACACCTGGCTCTGGCGGAAGCGACCAAAAATCCGATCATGGTCCAGCTTCTTGATCAAATAGTTCCACTCATCGTGACCAAGGCCAGACTAATGGAATTACCACCCGAGAAAGATATGGAGATACACGATGGAGTGGCTAAAGCGCTTGAAAACAGAAACGAGGAAGAGCTCAAAGATTGGGTGGATGAACATCTGGATTATTTAAAGGAAAGATTTATCAGCACCTTAGAAAAACAGGAAACTAAAAATTAGCCCAATTAGACTGGGTTAACCTTGTTGGAGGTGATTGCGGAGGAGTTCGAGGTAAGGCTTTCTTACATATTAGTAAGAGGCTAGTGGTCTTAATTCGAAGTTAGGGTAATTAAACTTACCAAATCTTTACGAGGTGAGAAAATGCATAAGAAGTTTGGACTTACGTTGGTATTTACTTTGCTGTTCACGGGTTTACTGGTATCGGGATTTACCGCCAGGACGCAGGCTCAGGAACCAGTTAAAGCAGTTATGATCCCTGCTGGTAGCTTAACACCGGGTTTCTTGAATTCCAATGCAGGTGGAAATATAGCGAGTGCCGTTTATGACTATCTATTCAGAGTGGGGGAAGATAAAGAGACCGTACCTTCGCTCGTAAAATCGTACGAATTGAACGAGGATTCTACCGTATGGACTATGGAACTTCATGAGGGTGTAACCTTTCACGATGGCTCCAAATTGACTGCGGAAGACGTCGTATATACCTTCGAACGACTTATAGATGAAGATGTGGGAAGTGCTTTACTCGGGACTCTTGGCCCTATCATCGAAAGTGTAGAGGCGCTGGACGACCATACTGTCAGGTTCAACCTGAGTAGGCCCGACGCAGGGTTTCACAAGAAGTTAACTGATTATAACGCCGCGGTTATTTCCGCCGATTACAACTATTCGGAGCGCGGAGACACGGAACCGATGGGTAGTGGTGCATTTAAGGTGGATAACGTTACCCCGCGTGAACGAGTTGAGGCTTCGGCCTTTGAGGATTACTGGGTTGAAGGCGCTCCCAAAATAGACGAACTTACTTTTCTCATGGTGCCTGAAAAAGAGACTGGTGTCAGGATGGTTTCTTCCGGTCAAGCAGATATCATCACCGATTTAAGCCCGGACCAGTATCTTCGTCTCCAGAGGAAGGATAACGTCAATACTCTCAACGAGCAGTACGCAGCGCCGATCATGATTGACTTAAATACGGAGGAAGAGCCTTTTGAGGATCCCAAGGTTAGAAGAGCGCTGGCACTGACGGTAGATAGAGAAGTATTGCTTGAATCCGCCGGCTACGGGTTAGGTACGATAGGTAACGATACCCCGATACCAGCCTGGCACGAGTTCCATGATGATCTTGGCGGAGTAAGAGAGAGGGACATTGAAAAGGCGAAAGAACTACTGGAAGAAGCTGGTTATTCTGACGGTGTCGAGGTAACGCTCTATTGTGGATCGAATATCCCTCCAGTGCTCGACGTTGCTTTGACTCTCCAGGAGATGGCCAGACCGGCGGGTTTCTCGATTGAACTCAACACTCTGCCCAGGGATCAGTACTATGCCAAGTACTGGCTCCAGGTTCCAATGTCAGCGACACTTTGGGGTCACAGAGAGGATATTACGCAGATGTTAGGAACAGCCTTAACCTGTGATGCTTCGTGGAATGCAAGCCACTATTGCAATGAGGAACTGGACAAATACGTTGAGCTGGCAAGCGGGACATCCGACCCGGAGGAAAAGCAAGAATACTTTACTAAAATCCAGGAAATTCTTCACGAGGACGTGCCTGCCCTGGTACCCATGTTCAAAGATTACCTGGGAGCCACCTCGGAGAGAATTGAAGGGTTCTATTTGACCCAGAACTGGATTAACGACTACAGGTTTATCGAGTTGATGAATTAACCGAAATCCGTGGAGTATCGAGTTGGGTGCCCTTACAAAAAAGGGCACCCTCTTTCTTTTAAATTAGCGCTAGTAGTAGGGGGATGGAAATGACAAAGTTCATTGGAAAGCGCCTGGTAAATATGGTTATAACGCTGTTTATAGCTTCGATCATAATCTTTGCCCTTACTGAATTGATTCCGGGGGACGTCGCACAGATGATACTGGGGCAGAACGCCACGCAGGAGGCGCTGGAGGGACTCCGGGCCCGGCTAGGCTTAAACCAGCCGCCATTGGTCCGGTACGGGAACTGGGTATGGGGGGTTCTGCACGGTGACATGGGAACTTCCCTGAGCATGCAAGGAGTGTCCGTGTCTTCCATTTTGCTGCGCCGTGGTCTCAATTCCCTCTTCCTTGCGGTCTGTGCAACGATGTTCCTGGTTCCTCTGTCTCTTTTTCTGGGAGTGGTTGCAGGGTTAAAAGAAGGAAGCTGGCTGGATCACTTTATTTCGACCTCTTCCCTCGTCGCCTTGTCGATGCCGTCCTTCATATCGGGTACGTTTCTGGTGTTGATATTTTCCATCTGGCTAGGTCTGTTACCAGCCACGAGTTCAATTCAGCCGGATGCCAACCTGTTTGAAGTTTTCCCGAGGCTGATATTACCCATAATAACGGTATCCCTGGTATTACTGGGTTACGTAGCCCGCATGGTTAGAGCAAGCGTTATTGATGCCTCCCATGCCGATTACGCCCGGACAGCTGTTTTAAAAGGACTACCTCAGCACAAGGTTATCTGGCACATCCTCAGAAACGCTTTGATGCCTACAGTAACAGTGATAGCGATGAATCTCGGCTGGCTGATTGGCGGTCTTGTAGTAGTTGAAACTTTGTTTGCCTTTCCCGGTCTCGGCCGGCTCGTGTATATTTCGATTCAAAGACAGGATATACCGCTTATCCAGGCCAGCGTGTTACTGACCAGCGCGGTCTACCTGATTTTGAATCTGTCCTCGGACGTGATATACACGTTCCTCGACCCCAGAATTCGCTATTAGATGGGTGATAGTGTGATATCTATAAAGGACATTGAAATGACTGGAGGTAGCGAAAAATGGAACTCCTAACGAGAAAAGTCGATAACGCTTTTCAGGTAGTCAGGAGGCTTGCCGACTCTCGTCTGGGACTCATAGGTATGTCGATAATACTTCTCTGGGTTATTATAGCTCTTCTTGGACCGATTATTGCTCCTTATTCCCCAACCGGATATCACATTCAGGACAGGTTCGAAGGTCCAAGTTTAAAATATCCTTTTGGCACGGACAGGTTCGGGCGAGACGTATTTAGTCGTGTGTTAATCGGCAGCAGGTCTATAATGATCCTGGCGAGTACTGCCACCGCAATTAGCCTACTACTTGGAAGTTCCATTGGACTGATCACCGGTTACCTCGGTGGATTAGTGGACGAGATAGTAATGCGGTTCATGGATATATTGATGTCGTTTCCCGCACTTCTTTTTGCCATGCTCATTCTAGGTATTTTTGGACCCAGTACGTTTGGAGTCATAGTGGTTATTGGCCTGGTATATGCCCCGCGGATAGCCCGGGTCGCGCGGAGCGCGGTACTGGAAGTCAAAGAAAAGGAGTTTATCGAGGCGGCGAAAGTTCGGGGGGAATCGAATCTTTATATCATGTTTGCCGAGCTGCTTCCCAATATCTGGGGACCCCTGGGTGTGGAAGCGTCGGTAAGGTTCGGCTACGCGATCTTTTTGAGTGCTTCCCTGGGTTTTCTCGGTCTGGGAGTCCAGCCACCGACACCGGATTGGGGTCTTTTGATGAAAAACGCTCAGCCTCACATAACTAACGCGCCCTGGATGGCGATATTCCCGGCTCTGGCAATCGCATCTCTGGTCGTAGCCGTCAATTTCCTTGCCGACGCTATCCGGAAGTACGAAGCGGGAGAAATTTAATGGAGGGACCGAGATGAGTGATCTGAAGAACGGATCTAATCCGATACTTGATATAAGAGATCTGGTAGTAAGCTACGAAACCAGATCCGGTAATCTAACTGCCGTTCGAGGTGTCAACCTCTCAGTGGAAAAGGGCAAAACTCAGGGAATAGTTGGCGAGTCAGGGTGCGGGAAGAGCACTCTGGCCTTCGCGATAATGGGCTACCTCGATCGCAATGGTCGGATAGATAGTGGCCAGATTTTTCTGGATGGCGAAGATATATCGGATAAACCGGAGAGCTGGATGAGGAAAATATGGGGCAGGGAGTTAAATATTGTTTACCAGGATCCTTCGGCTGCGCTGAACCCTTCAATCAAAGTCGGCAAGCAGATCGGGGAAGTACTGGAAACTCATGAAGGTATGACTGAGGATGAAGCCAGGAGTCAATCGATCGATACTCTGGAGGAACTGCAGATATCGGATCCGGGCATCGTAGTGGATAGTTTCCCCCACCAATTGAGCGGGGGAATGCGTCAGCGTGTCTGCCTGGCGATGGCTCTGGTTTCCCAGCCAAAGTTACTGGTCATGGACGAACCGACTACTAACCTTGACGTTACAGTTGAAGCAAAGATTCTTGATATCATCAAGGACCTAAAGAAAGAATTCGAGACGACCATCCTCTATATTACTCACGATCTCGGGGTCGTCTACGAGGTTAGCGACCGCTCGGGTGTAATGTACGCGGGACAATTCGTGGAAGAGGGACCTACGGATGAGCTTATAGGAAATCCGATTCATCCCTATACCCGTGGTTTGCTGCGATCAGTGCCAGAGGTATCCGCGGAAACCGTGAAAGGAAAGCTGAGGCCGATAAAAGGTTCCGTGGTGGAACTGGATGACCTGCCTTCCGGCTGTAAGTTTAACCCTCGCTGTCCCTACATGCAGGAAAATTGTACCGGGACCGAGCCCGAGGTTCGGGCTTTTGGAGAGGATCGATACGTTCGTTGCTACGAGGCGAAGGTAGTCGCCGAAGATAATTACGAAAAAAGAGTCGAGTCGTCCGAGGAGAGCTACGAAACTTCCGAAAGTGGGGAAGGAGAGAAGATACTGGAAGCGGAAAGAGTAAAGAAGTACTTTGGCGAGGCTAGTTCCGGTCTCTTTAGTTTCGGGGAAGCTGATGAGAGGGTAAAAGCTGTAGACGACGTGAGTTTTGGATTGGACGAGGGAGATACTCTTGGTGTCGTAGGGGAATCCGGTTGTGGTAAGAGCACTCTCGCTCGAACGATAATTGGGCTGGAAGATATAACTGAAGGACAGATAACCCTGGAGGACAGGGATATATCCGTCCCAATCGAAGGGCGTGAGCCTGAGGTCCTCAAGCAGATTAGAATAGTATTCCAGGATCCTCGTGCTACCCTGAACCCCAAACGAACCATCAGGCAAACTATGATGCGGCCGATTCAGCTGGCAGGAGCTAATCGTGAGGAAGCACTTGATAAAACTCGGGAACTACTCGAGGCAGTAGATCTCGGACCAAGCTATATGGATCGCCACCCGGACCAGTTAAGCGGAGGGCAGAAACAGCGTGTTGCGATAGCACGGGCTTTTGCCAGCACGCCGGAGCTTATCCTGTGTGACGAACCGACCTCCAGCCTGGACGTTTCGATCCAATCCTCGATTATAAATCTTTTGCTCGATCTTCAGGGCGAGCTGGATACCTCCTTCATGTATATCTCTCACAACCTTGCCGTGGTTAGCTATATCAGCGATTACATGGCGGTGATGTATCTTGGGAGGATAGTCGAGGTTGGACCGACAACTAATATCCTAAACCCACCTTATCATCCGTATACAGAGGCTTTACTTTCATCGGTTTCTATGCCGAACCCCGACGTGGAACAGAAAAGGATTCGGTTGTCGGGAGCAGTGCCTAGTGCCAGGGATGTTCCTTCGGGTTGCAGGTTTCATACTAGATGTCCCCGAAAAATAGGGGAGATATGTGAAGCGGAAGAACCACCCACCCGTGAGATTGGAGACAAGGGACATGCCATTACCTGTCACATACCGATAGAGGAACTTAAAGAAGTTGAACCCGTCTTGCAGCAATAAGAAGGAGATGGTTTGAAGGAGTCCGTTGCAATCCGATGGAAATGGACAAATCGATCTATCAAGCAATTAACCGAGGAGGTTAGTATATTAGATGGACGAGAAAAATCTGGAACAGGCTACTTTGCAGGTTATGGGTGGATACGGGTTAGAGAAAAGCGTTAAAAAGGAATCGCTGGCTCCACCACTTGCTCAGACCGTAGCTCATCCGTTTGAAAGTGCAGAAAAAGCCGAATGGGTGTTCGACACTGAAGCCAACTACGAAGAATACGGGGGATTACAGGGTTACATTTATACCCGGGAGAATAACCCGACACTAGATATTTTTGAAGATCGTGTTGCCTTACTGGAAGGAGGCGGGGGTGCTCTTGCTACCAGCTCGGGAATGGCCGCAATTTCCCTGGCGGCCCTGTTCGAGCTTGAAGCCGGAGATGAAATAGTCGTCTCCAATCATACTTATACCTGTTCGTTTGAACTTTTTTCCCGAACACTGCCCCGGTTTGGTGTTGAAACCAGAGTAGTAAATAAACCGCACGATCTCTCCCGGTGGAGCGATGCAGTTACGGAAGATACGAAGTTCATGTTCGTGGAGACTCCAAGTAATCCGGTATTGTACGTCGGAGATCTGGAAAAGCTTGCCGAAATTGCCGACTCTTACGGAACCAAACTGATGGTCGACAATACAATCGCAACGCCGGTACTCCAGAAACCTCTTGAGATGGGAGCAGACATCGTAATAGAGTCCGTCTCTAAGTACATGAGTGGCAACGGTACGATCCTTGGAGGAGTTGTCGTAGGCGACGATCCTTACATTCAGGACCTGAGGCGACAGGAATACATCCAGTACGGAAACGCCATGGCTCCGTTTAACGCCTGGCTATCCCTGCTGGGGCTGGAGAGTCTGGATATGCGGATGGAGAAGCATTCCAGTAATGCCCTGAAGGTTGCCGAATTTCTCGAAGACCACGAAAAAGTCAATCGAGTAAATTATCCGGGGCTGGAAAGCCATCCTCATCACGAACTGGCCAATTGCCAGATGAAGGACTTCAGTTCGTTGCTCTCATTCGAGATTGACGGAGATAAGGAAGATGCGTTCGATCTGCTGAATTCTTTAAAACTGATTCCCACGGCAACTCACGAAGGAAGTTCCCGGTCCGTCGTATGTCATCCCGCTTCGACGATATTTCATCGGTTGACCGACGAAGAGCTGGCGGACGCCGGTATTTCTAAGAGTCTGATCAGACTTTCCGTGGGAATAGAAGCACCGGGAGATATAGTTGATGACCTGGATCGGGCGTTATCCCGAATCTAATAAGCCGAAACTAGCCCATAATCCATTTAGGAGTGATGAAATTGGGTATCAACGATCATTTTAATTACTGGAATAGACCTAAATTAAAAGTTTTTTCCGAAGACCAGCACGAGAAGATATACCAATCCGCGCTTGAAATACTCGAAAGAACCGGCACGGAATTCCATTCCGAGGAAGCGGTCACGATTCTCGACGATGCTGGGGCGACTGTAGTAGACGGAAACACAGTTAAAATGCCATCGAGTATGGTGGAAAAAGCACTGAGAACCTGTGGTAAGCGTGTGGTTCTGAGTGACCGTAATCTCAATTCGACGATGTTTCTGGAAGGGGATAATACTTATTTTGGACCTGGTTCCGAGACCCCCAATACGATAGATCCCTACACGGGCGAGCGACGGAAGTGCGAGAAAAACGACGTAGTACGGGCAGCCACGGTCGTCGATAAACTGGAAAACATCGACTTTGCGATGTCTTTCGCTCTGGCAAACGACGTACCCAAGCACAACTCCGATCTACACCACTTCGAAGCGATGGTCAAGAATACTACAAAACCGATTCTCTTTACTGCATGGGATCTTGAAGGGTTAAAAGCTATATACGAGATGAGCGTAGCGGTTGCCGGAGGGGAAGAGAAATTCAGGATGAATCCGTTTATCCTGCTCTACGACGAGCCCAGTTCGCCGCTGAAGCACTCGAAAGAAGCCGTGGAAAAGCTCATGTTCTCCAGTAAAAAAGGCATCCCGATTCAGTACGTACCCACTCCCTCTCTCGGTGCAGCCGGGCCGATCTCACTTGCCGGTGCCTACGCATTGACGGAAGCTGAATACCTGAGCGGGCTCGTTCTATCGCAGGAAGTAAAGGGAGGCTCTTCATTGATCTTCGGTGGTGGTCCGACGACCATGGATATGAAGACGACGGTCTTTTCCTACAGCGCCCCCGAGACCATGTTGAGTCTGGTCCTGAGAAAGGAGGTCGGGTCCTACCTGGGCGTACCTGCCTTCAACGCCGGAGGGTTCACGGACTCAAAGGATATAGATCAGCAGGCGACTCTGGAGGTTGCCAACTCGTTGAACTACGCCGCTCTGGCGGGTGGAAACCTCGTTCACGATGTCGGTTATCTCGAATCCGGTATGACTTCCTCGCTTGAGTTGCTGACGATAGCGGACGAAGAGATTTCGATGATAAATCGGTTTATTAAGAGCACCGAGGTTAACAGGGATACGCTCGGTGTGGACGAAATCGACGAGGTAGGAATCGGTGGCAATTATCTGACGTCATCTCAGACGGTAGAGAAATTCAAGGAAGACATATGGTCGCCCGACCTGATCGACCGTCAGGTCCACGAGAGCTGGGAAGAGGACGGGAGTTCCACCCTGCGGGAACGGGCACGGGAAAAGGTCCATGACATACTGGAAAGCCACGAACCGGAAGAGCTTTCCGAAGACGTGTCGGACGAGGTCACGAAAATAGTCGAAGAATACGAGGAAAAACGGTCTTAGAGCAATTCAGACCGCTCTAGAGGTTACTTTTCCTATATCTATAGATAATTAGACCATAAAAACCAGACCAACAAACTGGAGGTTCCAAGTTATGACTGAGGAGAGAGAAGAGGTAAATATAAACTACCTCTATCAGAAGAAAGAAGAAGGCGAGAAGATCTCCTGGCTTACCGCCTACGATTACCCCACTGCCGGGTACGAAGAGAAGGCGGGCATTGAGATGATCCTGGTCGGAGATTCGGGTGGCATGACCCTTCTGGGTTACGATTCCACCCTACCTGTAACCATGGACGAGATGGCCGTTATGACCAAGGCAGTAACCAGGGCAACCGACAAGACCTTCGTAGTGGGGGACATGCCCTATATGAGCTATCAACCCTCCAAAGAAAAGGCAATAGAGAGTGCCGGCAGGCTAATGGGTGAGTGTGGTGCCGATTGCGTCAAGCTCGAAGGTGGCAAGCGGATGGCACCTACCGTTGAGGCAATGGTCGATGCAGGAATACCCGTTGTGGGCCATATCGGTATGACTCCCCAGTCGGCAGCCCAGCTTGGTGGTTACAAGAGTCAGGGCCGAGACGCCGAGACGGCGAAGGAACTGATAGAGGACGCCAGGGCTCTGGAGGATGCCGGTGCTTTTGCCATACTTCTGGAAGCAGTCCCGACCAGAGTAACCGAACTGATCTACGCGGAGTCAGAAGTACCGATTTACGGGATAGGCGCCGGACCGAAAAACGACGGAGAACTGCTTATCGTTCAGGATATACTGGGCCTGTTTGAACTGTTCAAACCCCGATTCGTCAAGAGATACGCAAACCTTGGTGAAGAAATGGTAGATGCCTTCCAGCGCTATAAAAGTGAGGTAAAGGAAGGTGTCTTCCCCGCCGAAGAACACTCCTACAACATACCGGACGAGGAATACGATAAAATTTAACGGAGAACGGCCTTCGATTTTGTTGGATAGATACCGCCCCGGACTTTTCGGGGCGGTTTTAATATCCGTTTTGGCCTGGCTAATTGAGGTAGTTTAATTTAACTCTCGAGGGATAGTGTAGCATTTTATGTGTAAAAATCGCTTTGGAAACCGTTCGACAAAACCAGGGATCAATTTCCCCAGCGGGGAAATTGCCCTTTCCGATCTCGGCTCG
>CAZYPS010000006.1:0-48809 GCA_964649445.1 uncultured Thermotogae bacterium
GAAGTCAGGGAACAGGATCTTCCAACCTGGGCGGAAGACTTCCTAACCGATTTGAGCAAAGAAATCACTTGAATCGCGCTACCTCTCCCTGCAAGGCGGAACATTCTGCGAACAACTATAAATTTCTAATCTCGAATAGCTTCTCGATATCCGGCCGATGGGTTAATCTTTTAAAACACTATAATCCCCCATGAGTAGGATTTAGAGGCTTTTATTGACGTTTTATGGGGGTCTAAGCTGTCTGGCGGGTTTAGGAGGGCTATTTTGGCTATTTCTCTCCTGGATCTATAATCCTAGTAAAGAACTCAGTATTTGAGGGGGAGTGTCCAAGAATATGAGAGGTTGCTTTCAATTCGTCCTCCATGTATTTGGTTTTGTTTTATTGATATTAGGAGTGATTTTTGCCTTTACCGGTTATCCGATCCCTGGAGCAATCTTCGTTGGAATATCTATGTTATTCTTTTGGGAAATCCCGGAAAA
Source organism: uncultured Thermotogae bacterium (assembly GCA_964649445.1). GTDB lineage: Bacteria > Bipolaricaulota > Bipolaricaulia > M55B111 > M55B111 > JAGXLP01. Next base: position 481 of record CAZYPS010000006.1, read on the forward strand.
CTATCCTTCTGAATCATCAAATACCAGACGACAGAAACCTCAAATACGTCTAGGCAACACAAAGATGATTTGTACATAGGTGTACACCTTCGGAGTGAAAAATTAAAGCAAATAGGAACTAAGCTCAAAGCTTTAAAGGGGTTATCCCTTGAGAAGCAATGCAAAAGAGAGGGTATACCATTAAAAAAAGTAGAGTTATCAGTAGAGAAAAGCGATGAACCTGAGGTACAAGCGAAATATCACTTACTCAACAAAAAAGATTATGATTATGACCATGTGTATTTTATGGAAAACAGTTTTAGCTTTCTCTTTCATATAATGTTTTTCAACTATGTTTGGAATCATAAATCAAGTTTTTATAGCACAAGTAAAAATTTGATCTTTAAAGAGGAGCATAAAGAAAATTTGTTAAACGTAGTTAGAAATATGAATCGTGAAAAATTCAAGCAGAATATGGAAGCAATGAATGAAAAGTGGAATGCTCCAGGAAACAAAAATAAAAGAATCAGAAAAGATAGAAGGGAGAAATTCCTTAATATATCCTTAATATATTTCCAGCAATAGATAAAAAAATCTATTCAAAGCAGCTAGGGTTTATATATCAGAAAATGCGTTTCACAAGGGTTGGCCTGACCTTGTAGCTTTGAAGCTATCAAATCAAAGTAAACTTACTTTCTTCGAGGTAAAAACCACGGACAACCTTTTAACACACCAGTTGTTTATTTTTCGTCTTTTTAGGGAGAGAGCAAACTTTGATATGAGAGTATTAAAACTAAATTTTCTTGATTAAGAACACTCGAAGCGTGACGGTTTATATCTGTTAGAATTTAAATAGAAAAAGGTCCTATCATAATCTAACTAAATCATCTAAATTTGTCGAAAGTTAATTTTTAATTCAAAGTAGCCCCTCGATTATCCCAGTCGGGGGGTTAATTGGTCACTGATTACGATTTTCGGACCACTACACCTCTCATATCCGCTAGGACCTTTCCTCTGTTGATCACTCAGTTTCACCCGTAAAATTTGGTTAGTTTTTCCATTTATTCTATAATCCTGGACTTTCAGGTTATTAGCGGTGAAAAAAGATATTATAGATTCGAGAAGGTATTCATACACCCAATAGATTACTCGTGAAAAGTCTAAATTGGGTGTTTATAATCAACAGAATATTGGAATTTGAGTTAGAACAGTACAAACTTTACCAGGGTTCCGGAATATCTATACCGAATAAATCTTCAGCAAGCCCTATTCCTATTGTATCCTTGATTGCTTCCCAGTCATAGTCTTCGCCTAGCCTTCTGTCAAAACACTGATGCACACAGTCCCAGTAACCGGTATACTCATCCTGGGCCTCTTCTGATAACTGACCACAGTAACTGTAGCAGTAGGATATGTCATCTCCGTATTTGACTATCAGGGTGATCAGCTTTAAGTGGAGTCCGTACTTCTTCAGGACCTTCCAGCCTTTAGAACCATATCTTTTCGTGAAGGTCCATCCTTTTGATCCGTACTTACTGACGTATTTCCAGACTTCCGCACCGTATCTAGCCAATCCGCCCCAGGAAAAGGAGAGACTGTTAAATTCAGCTACACCACCTACCTGCAGGGCATAATTGCCTATTGAGACCACGCCTTTTATGTTCTCTGAAAGGACCGGAGCTATACTCTCCACGCGCCTGCCGGCTCGTTCCATATTGTTTAAGCCCTGCTGGATCTCGCCCTGGGAGAAAAAAGAGTTAGCGTCATTCATATCCGAGATCGCCGAGGTAACTGTTTCCTTTTCACTTTCTTGCTTTGCCCCCTCTCTTAAGGTCCTGAGCTGGTCGACAAAATAGCTAATAGCTACATCGATTCCTCCATCTGCCTTCCGGGTCCCGTCGGTTGGCTCTAAGCATACGTCCCGGTTCGGTACCAGTGCCTTTAACGAGACAAATCCGAGCGACAGTTCTACGGTCTTAAAGTTTTCAATTTCTAAGGGTTTATAGCCGTCCGCTCTTATGATTGCTCCTTCTATGCCGTTAATTCCCTGGATGTTTTCCGAAGGGGAAGACGAAAGGAAACTTATCCTGACTTGACTATTCCCAAGCGACTCTTTTGTAGAGCAATCAGTTAACGTATCCACGTTGAACCCCAGAGTCAAACCAGGGAAAACTTCAGCCATTTGTTGTTGATCAAGCTGGAGCTGACCCTGGTTATCGGTGTTAGCCTCGACTTGCTTGGATACGGGGCAACCGTTATTTCCCTTTGGGCCGTCTTTATTTGGGCACCAATCCCGGTTGCCCCGCACCTGGTCGTTATCCTGCCCGTTAACAGGGACAACGAGGACACTAATCAAAAGAATTGCTAGCAGCAAACTCCAGGTGTTGTTAATGTAAGAAGGTTGAGCTATCATAATTTGCCTCACCTCCATCATTATCCATTTAAATATACAATTTTCCTTTAAAATAAGGCAAACGCTTTGGCAGGCCGGCTTCCCATCGCGGTCCGTGCCTTTGTGTCCCGACCTTGCCCGGTTTACACCTATCGATCACGTTCTCTCATAGACTAATCGAACGGTCCCAGTAGAAGACATAACAATTGTTATATCCGACCAAAAAAATAAGCCCAACTGTTCTGTTCTAAGTGCTGAGGAGATGAGGTATGGAACGTTGACACTAGATGGCACTTATTAACTGTAGTGGGTGAATTTTTGATAAATGGGGCATTCGGTAAGGTATTTGTGGAAGGCGGGCTCTCTGTTGACATTGACTTTCCGATTTTTATCGAGTACCTTGAGCCCGATGAAATTTTTATCACAATTTATTTACTAGTAAAGTAGAGTATTTACCTCTGACCTTATTTTACGGGGTTTACTCCAAAATGCAAATTTATTCGAGTAAAACGATGAGTTGGAGATAACATCAAACCCATCCTTTGGCCTTGCTTAAGATTTTCGTACCACTTCAAGCACTAAACTCGATCAAAGTTTCCGATAGCACTTGACCTTCCCAATTTGGTTAGTTTTTCCATTTATTATATAATCGCAGAGGATCACCTACTTCCCTGATTGCTAAAGGGTTTGTCCTGTAAAAGTTGGGCCTATGGAGAAGATATAATGTGTCCAGTACACTCATCAACGCAGAACCAAGGTATCAGCAAACGAGGAGGGACAACGGTTATCGGAAAGAAAACTCTCCAGTTAGGTGTCTGCTTAATATTGTGCTTTTTGATCCTCGGGGGTTTAGGTCTTTCTACCGAGGCTAAAGAAAATGTAGTGTTGCTACAGAGTGACGATTGGCCGAGAGGAGACAGCGAAGGGCTACAGCTGACCCAGGACGGACAGCTAACTTTTTCTCACCAAAACGAAGGTTACTTTATAACCCCTTCCATCGAGCTAGAAACCGAATTCACCAATCTAGTACCGTTTTGGAACGTTACCACGCCTCCTGAAACAAAAGTCAACATCAAGGCCAAGCTAAAGATAGAAGAGGAGTGGTCCTCGTGGTTGAAAATAGCGACTTGGAAAAAAGAAGAACCACTTACCTATAGCCACAGCTCCTCTAAGGTGGAAGCCAAAATTGACACCCTGAAAGTCAAGAGCCGGAAAGCGGATGAATTCAAGCTACTCATCGAATTATCCTCGAAAAACCGGGGCGCTGCTCCGAGCGTCGGTCTTCTTGGTGCTACTTACTGGGATTCAAGTAAAGATCCTAGAATCACCGGGGCAAAAGTAACCGGTTACCTGAAGGATCTGAAGGTGCCCAAAGAATCTCAATTCGAACAACCCGCCTCTATTGCTCCTTTGATTTGTAGCCCCACGGCCTTGAGCATGGTCCTGCAGTATTACGGAAAGCATGTTAAACCATTGGAAGCGGCCCGAGGAGTTTACGATCACGGACCGGAAATATACGGAAACTGGTCCTTTAACACTACTTTTGCAGCCAACCACGGTTTGCAGGCCTACGTTCGTTACTTTCCCAGCATGAAAGGTATAAAAAGGGAGATAGCGGCAGGCCGTCCGGTGATAGTGAGTATAGCTTACGGTAAAGGAGAACTAGAAGGAGCCCCGATTGAAAGCACGCCAGGACACCTCGTTGTCGTGAGGGGCTTTCTCAAAAAAGAAAATCAGGAGTACGTTATAGCAAATGACCCCGCCGCAAAAACAGATAAATCGGTAAGGAGAACTTATAGGCTGGATCAGTTTATCACAGCCTGGAAAGGTATAGGGTACGTAATTAGGCCCTTGAGCTAAAAGATGCATATACGATCGGCCTTGAAGAGCTTTGTTACTCACTTACATTTCTTACTCTTTTTTAACACAGCCAGGAATTTAGCTCTTCCGGATATCTTAAAGTTTGGTTATTTTCCCATATATCCTATAATCCGAGTGCTTCCAAGGATGCTGAGGCTTAGGATGGGGCCTTGGAGCAGCGGTACCGCGTATTCGAGAAAATTTAGCAGGAGGTAGTAAATGATAGTGATGAAATTTGGTGGAAGTTCTTTGGGGGATGCTGAAAGGATTCACCAGGTAGGAAGAATTATATCCGGTAAGGCCGAAGAGGAGGAAGTTCTTGTCGTGGTCTCCGCGATGGAGGGTATCACTGATCAACTTGAGTCCTGCGCTAGGCTTTCTCTAGAGGGCGATGGGGGCCGAGAAGAGTTGATCGAAGAAATCCGGTCCCGTCACGAATCCGTCGCCGAGCAACTCCTGGAAGAGGGAGCCGGGGAGGCGAAAAGACAAATCGGGAACAAATTGAACCGGCTTGGGGATATCTGTGACAGTATTGCGACTCTTGGTGAGCTGACCCTCCAGACCAGGGATTTGATTCTATCGCTGGGAGAGCAATTCTCTGCCCTTATTTTGTCCCAGCATTTGGAGGAAGAGGGGTACAGCTCCAGTTCAGTGAACGGATCCGAAGTAATCGTTACTGATCAACGCTTTGGTTCCGCAAACCCGCTAATGGACAAGACCAAAGAAAAGATCCGGTCGGTATTGCCTCCGAAGACCCGGGCAGGGGAGATACCGGTAGTAACTGGTTTCATTGCAGCAACGGAGGAAGGTAAGCCTTCAACTCTGGGCCGTGGTGGAAGCGATTACACGGCGACTTTGTTGGGTGGGTTGCTAGGTGCAGACGCGGTCTGGATCTGGACAGACGTTGACGGAGTCAAGCGTGCTGACCCGGATATAGTTTCTAATGCAACTACTTTACCGCGCCTCACCTACGAAGAGGCAGCCGAGCTGTCTTATTTTGGTGCTCAGGTTATCCACCCCAAATCGATAGATCCTGTTGCAAAAAATCAAGTTCCCCTGGTAATCAAGAATACACAGAACCCGGAGGGTCCGGATACCACCATATTGAATGGGGGAAAGTCCAGCACCGGTTTGAAGTCGGTAACTTCAATATCCGATCTTACATTGTTCACCGTCAAAGGGCACGGTATGATCGGTGTGCCTGGGATTGCCGCTGAGGTGTTTACTGCTGTCGCGGAGGCAGAAGTAAACGTCTTAATGATTTCTCAGTCTTCTTCCGAGCAGAATATTACTTTCCTGGTGGAAAGAAGCTCCGCGTCCAAAACTATAAAGTCCCTGGAAGAGTCTCTTGAAGAGGAAATTCGGCGTTCCATAATTCGCGACATTGTTACTGAGGAACCGGTCTCCATTGTGGCTGCAGTTGGAAGCGGATTGAGGCATCAAGCTGGTATAGATTCAGGAGTTTTCGAGTCCCTCGCTCGACGCGGCGTGAATCTGCTTTCCATTGCTCAGGGCTCCTCCGATCATAATATTTCCGTGGTGGTAGCTAACCAGGATGAAAGAGTGGCAGTACAGTCAATATATGAATGGATTCAATCCGAAAACCAACAATCTTAACTGGAAGATGAGATATATCCTATAATCCGAGTGTTTCCAAGGGGGCTGAATTATACAAAAGCCTGGCGGCACCCAATTTCGGCTCAGTTTGGTTAGTTTTTCCATTTATTCTATAATCGCAGTGGTTGAAAGCGAATAACGAAGGAGGTTACGAACTTTAAAAAATTAGCATACAAAATAGTATAGGACTTCCGGGGCCTAACCTACCGAACTATCCTTAAATAGGTGAGTGAGACGCTATGAACTCGTATGTACCCTTAGCGACCTCTTCCCATTGACTATCCAAGGTCAGGACATGTCCAGAATTATCAACGGAGATGATTTCTTTTTCTTCCTCCGGGGTGCCGACCCTTTTGTAGGCAGATCGCACACTTTCTATCCTAATCTCTTCGTCGATCTCGCTGTAGATCATCAACAAAGGGCAATCAACAAGAGGTATGTCTTTCTTGATCCTGCGGATCAATTTAAGTACCTCATGAGCAGCTCTTGTGGGAAAGGTATCGTAGTTTCATAACCTTTCGTTTGCCTTAGGGTCAGTAAAGTGATCTTCGGGCTTAGGCATCTGCGAAATGAAATATTTGATTACCGGTAATAGGTAACTACGCCAGTCGGTGACCTCTATCGTGGGAGAGTAAGTAACCATCCCGGACAAGTCCGAATGACGGGCGGCAAGGCGAAAAGAAAGCAAAGCGCCAAGAGACAAGCCGCCCACGAAAACGTGCTCACAACTGGTCTTAAGCTCAACTAAGGTACCTTCGACGTGGTCTTGCCAATCTTTACAGGTCCGCCCGTTCAAATCCTCAGGTGTAGTTCCGTGCCCCGGCAATAACGGAGCGTAGACGGTAACGCCCCTTTCATTTAGATACCCACCCACCAAATGCATCTCAGTTGGTGAACCGGTGAAGCCGTGGATCAACAAAATACCCGTAGGGCCGCCTTCCAGTAAAAAAGATGAAGGGTCGGCGTCGACGTGCTCGCCCATCCTACATTCACTTCCCCCTTGGGGTCAGGAAGTAGTTATGAAGATATGAAATCTTCGAACACTAGATTGGACATTAATAAGGCCTAATTTACCCCATTGGACTTAGTAGTTTATTTTATTTGTAATAATAATTTTCACGAGAAAAGTCTTCCAGGTCCGCTCGCGGTTCTAGTATTTTGTACTATACATCTTTTAACATAAACTAGCCTTCTCTTTTAATAAAATTTGTAAGGAACGACCTAACGACTGTTCCAATTGAGTTGATAAAACCGCATCACTAAATTTGTTACAATTTTCCTCCAACAATATAAACGAATCCAGATGATTTTCCAAATTTACTGGAATAACTGAGCAATTTGTGAAATTAATGATAGTTTCGGATTACCAATTTGGTTAGTTTTTCCATTTATTCTATAATCCCGGTAGAGAAGGAAGAAAAATCCGGATAAATTAACAAGGGGGCAAGGCATGACTAAACCTTGCCCCGCTATTCTTTCGTACTAACCTTATAATAGAGTCCAGTAAAAAGCCCCCAAGGAGGCAGAGAGGGCAAAAACCTGGAATCTAATAAATAACCTACTAATTGAATGTGAAATTTCTATAAAGAATATTCAGGTCCTCGCCGCATTTAGCAAAAGTAGAGGTTTCAGCTCCTAACGAACCGGCCAAAGGCAGAGAAAGAGACAGCAAAGAACTCCCCAGCTAGCCGAACAAACTTCCCCCTCGTGAGTTCATCGTTCATCCCTTCAGATTCCCTTCCAAAAACACCACTTTCTGAATTAATCTTCTACTTTAAAAGCGTAACGAAAATGGTATCCCTCCGGATGAGAACTCCAGTTCAAAAAAGGTCTTCGGTATATAAACGGAACCTCAAATGCCTCTTTGGCAAAATTCCACTGTTTCTCAATCGTGGGATAAATATCAATTATGTGCCAGCCGGGCCTTCCTGTAGCCTTCAGCTTTCCCTCGACAACTCCCGGGATGTCTCCGCCACAGACGTAGCCAATATAGGAGTTATCGTAAAGTATAGTTGCCTGATTCCAGGTCTCGTTCCAGCCAATGCCCCGACCGCCTATGGTAATCTGGGTATTAGGAGGACCGCTTTCGGGTTCCAATTCATCAAGTACAGGGAGAACTATTACGGAAGTTGTAGCAACAGTTTTCCCATCAATGACGGCGTGTATAGGCTGAGGCCCACCCTGGACCGATTCCGGTGCTGGTGCAATTTCCGTCTCAAAGCCCCCATCTTCTCCTGTAACAACTGTTTCAGTTAAAGCAGTGGTTTCGGTATATCGCTTATTTTTCCTAACGTCTTCCCGCAGATCATTCCCCTGTATAAGTGACCAGTTCAAATCGACCTGAGTCTCCGGAGGAAAACCGGAACCCTCTAACGTCACCACATCGTCAACCGGTATAGCTCTTTCACGAGTTGTAAATAATAATTCGGTCTTGTCTGTCGGCCCACTGTCCTCTCTTAAGACCTTTTCTGGAGTCTGTTGATCTATCGGTGGAGGGAGTTTCGGATCTTCGTCCGTCAGCTCAAACGTATAAGAGAGGTCCACCGTACCGGGCATAGAAGTTATGCTTATATGTGTCTGTCTGTAGGACCCAGTATTTCCGAAAGGACAACGCTCTATATCAATAACGTGAGTACCAGGCTTGCCAGTTGCGGGTATTTCTACCTCGGCCGTACCTTTAGGAGTTACGGGGGCAATCATTCCAGTAAATTTGTTATCGTAGTAGACGTGATACACCGAGTTATCGGGGGACCGGGGGACCGGAAGGGGTAAACCTTTAGCCCTAATTGTTATCGTAGAACCCAAAGGGCCCGAGTCGGGTGTAACTGAGAAACTGGGAACCACGAGGATATTTACTTTGTTGATTCTCTTTTCATCGCTAACCAGGTATATATCGTGTGATGCTCCGTAATCCTCGGGTATCTCGATACTTGCTTTTAAATTTCCCTGGGGACCGGTTTCGACTGAGGCAAGAACTCTTTGTTTTTTCTTATGGTTAAAGCCGAGGAATTTTCCCCACAAAACCCCATCCTCATTCTCCTCTATATCCCAATTTACCTCGTAGGAACGCCATAATATCTGGAATTCGCTATCTGAAGGAAGCCCTTCACCTCGAATTTCTATCTCGTCACCGACATACGCCTCTTCTGATGTACATTCCAAGTTTCCCTGAAAACCTTCTTCAGGGGTCGGCATTTTGTTGAGATCACGCGTTAAATTATTCGTACTCTCTTCAGTTGATGTCATTTTTCACTCCTGGTAAAAAATAAATGATTGGGAGATGTCTACCTGTCCTAATTCTTAGGAAATATCCCTTAACAGTCAAATGCTTAGCTTCTTCATACTCGGAGTAGCTCCCGAGGTTTTCCATCTTTTGGCAAAATTACTTTTGTCAAAACCTTCAGAAAAGTTTTTAATTCCCTGTCACCAACCATCTCCAGCGCACCACTTTTCCCTGTCATTAGCTGTAATCTTGTAGCCCAACTTCCCGACTGGAAACAGATCTCTGGCGTAAAGGAAGAGAAAACGGCCAATTTAGAGACAGATCCGAGTTTAACGGTAGCAATAGTGGGGATAGTTTCAGAGTCCGTTAAAGTACATAAAAAGCGACAAACGTAAAGATTGAGAGTTGCTATAACTAAGTTCTTTCGAAACCAACTTGGCAGTAGGGCCAGATACACCACCGGCAAAACGTGGAAGCCAAATTTAACGAAGTCAAAACAAAGAAACTGCTCCTGCACCTGAGAGACGTGCTTAATTCTCCCAACCTCCTGACGGCCAAAGTCAGAGCAAACAAGTCGAATGAACATTTGCTAATAACTATATAGACCTGACAAATAGGTTAGAAGACACGATAGAATAAACCTTGACCGAATTTACCTAAGAAACACTGGTCACGGTCAAGAATCTAAAACAACTCAGAACAGTTCAACAGAGAGATCAAAAAGTTCGAAGGTGTTTAAGAAGAGGTAATCCCATAAACTTACAAACCGTCCACGTTTAGTTACTGCACCCTACATGAATTAACAGAGAAGAGGATTGGCAGTAGACACTACACATACAAGGAAATGCGAAAAGTCGCTCGGAGATAACAAACCTTTGCGAGAAGAGATAAATGACGCTAAACTCGTCCTTCATCAGTAGCAGTGCTCTTCTGAAGAAAATCTGCAGAAGTTATCAATTTCAATTCGTCATCATTAGGGAACTGGGATTTTATACACAAAATTTGAGAGAACACAAAGTCGTGTTGACAAAACTTTATCATTGTGTTATAAAGCATTATGGATAGATCGAAACGATTGCGTAATCGTTTCGAAACCTCAAAAGGGGTTAAATTTTAATGCCAACGATGGAAGATGTAGCGGAAAAAGCCAATGTCTCAACATCGACTGTTTCCCACGTAATAAACAATACCCGTTACGTAAGCCCCAAATTGAGAAAGAAAGTTGAGAGAGCGATGGAAGAACTGAATTATTCCCCCCATGCTGCTGCCAGAAGTCTTCGTGCGCAAAAAACACATACTATTGGTGTAGTAGTCTCTGATATTACCAATCCCTTCTTTGCTAAAGTAGTTCGAGGAGCTGAAAGTGTAGCTGAGGAAAAAAATTACAAGGTTATAGTTGCTAATACTGATGAAACAGCTAAAAAAGAAAAACAGGTAATAGAAGGCTTGCTTGCAGAAGAAAGAGTTGACGGGTTAGTAATTGCTCCAACGGGAAAAACCAATAAATTGTTTCACAAATATGATCCTCCTGTAGTATTTGTAGATCGGGCACCCGAGGGTTCAGAAAATGTACACGCAGTATTATCTAAAAACGAAAAAGGGGCATATGATTTAACTAACTATCTCGTTGAGAATGGACACAAAAGGATAGGTATAGTCCTAGGTCGAAAAGATATTTTTACTAGCAAGGAAAGATTCAAAGGTTATAAAAAAGCACTCGCTAATGCCAATCTTCCTTATGACAGCTCTTTAATAACCCGCGGTAATTTCAAAGAAGATGGGGCATTTAATGCGGCGAAAAAATTACTCTCTTTAAAACGACCCCCCACAGCGATACTTGCCGTAAACAATAAAACAACCTATGGGGTTTTGAAGGCTGTTAACCAAAGCAGGTTTAATTGGCCTGAAGACGTGGAGGTCGTTGGATTTGACAAGATCGAATGCCTATCTTTTCTCGACCTCCCTTTGCTTACAGTTGTTCAAAAGCCCAAGAAGATGGGCGAAAAGTCCGCAAAGCAAATATTTGAAATATTAGAAAATGGAAAAAGCTCTAAGGGCATCGAGAGGGTTGAAGTTGAATTAGTTAACATAGAATGAACTGTTGTTTATATCTACCTTCTAATGATTCAAAAATACTACAAAAAGGATAAAGAAGGAAAATATGGAAGAGGGATTTTGAATGAAATTTGAAATGGATAACGAGAATTTGCGGTATCCTCGTTTTAAAGGTGTTTTCATCGCTGTAGTCACGCCCTTTTCAGATCAAGCAAAAAACTCTTTGGACAAAGCAGGTGCCACTAGGTTAATTAATTTTCTATTAGATAAAGGCGTTGACGGTTTATTCATTTTTGGGAGCACGGGGGAAGGACCTTTAGTAGAAAATTACAAAGGAATATATAGTGAGTTAATTGATCTAATTCCCTCTGATACCACGGTCATTGTACAAACTGGTAGAAGTACTCTTGACACCACTTTAGAATTTACACGCTTAATAGAAGAAGACGGCAGGGCCGATGCAGCAGCTTTAATGCCTCCACAGTTTTACTCAATGGACCAGAAAAGACTTCAGGGGTATTTTGAGACAGTACTAGATGAGATTCGTGATGTTCCCGTTTTTCTCTACGATATCCCCCAATTTACCAGTAACAACATAGAGCCCTCTCTTTTGGCTAACCTAGCAAAGGATTACGACAATTTGGCCGGGATCAAATCCAGTTCCCCGGATTTTGTCAAATTGATGAAATTAATAAATTTGAAGAAGCACGATCTCTCCATTTTCGTCGGAAACGACCAATTTATTTATTCCGGTTTATGCTATGGAGCGCAAGGATTGGTCTCGGGGCCCGCAAACGCGCTTCCCGAACCTTACATGGAACTTTACAAACATGTCCGCAACAAGGACTTAAAAGAGGCAATTAAAGAACAAAAACTTATCAATGATTTTATCCAGTCAGTAATCAAAAGTGGGTCCAACATATCTCGAATCAAACAGGCAATAAATAGCAGAGAGATTGAATTAAATGATTTCTCCCTTTCGTTTCCCCCTAATATTGGAAGAGAGGCACGGTCAACTATTAAGGAAAATATGAAAGACTTTCTAAATGGGGATAGGAGGTGATAGATGTAAGAGTAAATATTGAAAATGCAAGTTCTAAAGAGTAACACAGATTAAAGAATTTAGGAGGTGCAAAATGAATACTAAAAGTAAGCTTCTCATTATAACCGGTTTAATTGTTGCACTGGGTCTTGGAGCATTTACTGTAGGGCATGCGCAGACCAAGGACACTATATTCTTCAGCACGCTCTTTCACAGCGGGGATGCCCAGGCAATGGAAAGGATAGTGGACAGTTATAATGAACAACATGACGAAACTCAGATAGTACTTACCCAGGGACAATGGGGACAGTATTATGCCCAGCTTAGAAATGCCGTTATTGCCGGTAATGCTCCTCAACTAGGTATTACTCATACTACCATGCTTCCCCAGATGCAACCAGCTCTTACAAACTTAAACGATACAAAGGCTGGCAACCTTCTAGAGATGGCTGATATTGACGGAGAAGATTACGTGGACACTTTATGGGAAGCTGGTGAGGTGGATGGTGACCGCTATATGGTCCCCCTCGACACTCACATGTGGGGCTTTTGGTACAACAGGGATATATTTAAAGAAGCTGGGTTGGATCCGGACAATCCACCGCAGACGATGGATGAATTTGTAGAAGCAGCTAATGCAATCCGTGAAGCGGGTTATTATGCATTTCACCCGGCGGAGGACGCCTTACCTCGTAAACTCAGACGGGCCTGGATGATCTTTTACTGGCAGAAGGGTGGAGAGTTACTGAATGAAGATATGACCAAGGCCACATTCAACAATGAAAGAGGGCTTGAGGCACTGGAGTTCTTAGTTAGCATAGTACAAGAAAGAGATTGGAATGAACCAGGAACAAATGGATTTAATCAGTTTAGCTCTGGAGAATTGGGTATGTTCTTTGCCGGAAACTGGATGTACTGGACAGCCGAAGAAAGCGGGGTAAACTGGGATTTCGCTTATGTACCTAAATTCTTCGACGAACGTGCTACCTGGGGTAACAGCCACAACCTAGTAATCCCAAAACAGGCAGCCGGAGTTTCAGACGAACTACTGGTAGAAACAGCCGAAGCACTCAAATGGATAAACGAAAACTCTCATACCTGGGGAATCTATGGCGGCCATATCCCAGCCTATTTACCGGCGCAGAAAAGTGAGGAACTCAAGCAGTCCGATACATGGCAAGGAGCTCTTAAGGAATTTGCAGACATGGCCAACAATGGATGGATGCACTACCCAATCAGACACGAAAATGCATCAGAAATTAACGAAGCAATTCAGGTGCAGATACAGAGAGCTTACAACGGAAATATCACTCCCGAACAGGCCCTAGAAACTGCCGAAGAGAATGTCAACGATATTCTAAGCGAGTAAAAACATCAACACAGGGGCGATGAAAAGGCATCAGCCCGTAAAGAATTACGGGCTGATGCCTTTCATTCAATGAAGTTTAAAAAACTGCTCGAAAAAATTAATCGGTTCAGGAGAAGAGAGCAAGTCGAAGGAATACTATATATCTTGCCTTATGCAGCAATTTGGGGTGTGTTTCTGGCTTGGCCTATGGTCTACGGGTTTTATATAAGTCTACACAAATGGCAACCATTGGTCGGCTCGGAATTTATTGGATTAAAGAATTATATAAGACTATTCAACAATTTAAGATTTTGGAATGCTTTCAAAAACACGGCTGAATTTGCATTAATTGCCATTCCGTTAATTTTATTTTTTGGTCTGGCTTTTGCATTAATATTGCGTGCTGTAGAAGGGCATAAAGGCGGAGCGTTTGTAGAGTCTGCTCTCTTCTTCCCTTACCTATTGAACGTAGCGATAATAAGTATAGTGTGGAAGTGGTTACTTGATCCTGATTTTGGTTTAATACTCAGTTACTTGGAAGAAATTGGGCTCTCACCTCCCACATTTCTAAACAATGAAGCTTGGGCAATTCCCGTAGTGGCCTTCGCAACAGCCTGGTGGCTTGCTGGTTATCGCATGGTCATCTTTAAGGCTGCCCTAGAAGACATCCCCGAACAGGTATACGAAATGTCCCGCATTGACGGAGCAAATTTCTTTACTAGATTTTTCAGGATTACATTGCCTCTACTGAAGCCTTCAATTCTTTTTTCTTTCGTATTGACTGCGATCTCTGCATTTAGAGTTTTAGGTCAAATACAGATGATGACAGCGGGTGGGCCAGGCAGGTCCTCTGAAGTACTCGCTTTATATCTTTACAGGGAAGGGTGGCAGTATTTCAATATGGGTCGGGCTGCGGCAATAGGTTTTATTCTGTTCTTAGTAATTCTTTTCTTTACATTATTAGCTTTTAAGGTTCTTGGTTTCGGCTCGAACTATTAGAAGTTTAGAGTGGTAATAATGAAGATTAAGAAGAAAATCGGCGTATTAATAAGTGTCGCTTTCGCATTAGTTTGGATTGTTCCTGCCTTATGGATGGTTGATACCGCTTTCAAGCCTCAAACTGAGATAATGACCATTCCCCCTAAATGGATCCCTTCACATTTTACTCTTAACCACATAAGAGACGTAATCAACAATTGGCCTTTTCTCAAATGGGCTCTCAACAGCACGATAATTGCTAGTTCTGCAACTTTGCTTTCTTTAATTGTATCTACATTAGCGGCTTTCTCTTTTGCACGGCTTAACTGGAAAGGAAAAAATATTATATTTATGATATTCCTTTCCTCTATGTTAATACCCTGGCAAGTAAATGCAGTACCTTTATATTTCATAATGGATTCTATCGGACTGTTAAATACCTATCCTTCAGTCTTTCTACCAATCGCTGCCATGCCTATCGGGGTATTCTTGTTGCGCCAGTTTTTTATCAACATTCCTCAAGAATTGGAAGATGCGGCAAGAATGGATGGTTGCAGTAGTTGGGGTGTTCTTTATCATATTATTATCCCAGCCTCCAAACCCGCTTTTGTCGCACTAGGAATCTATATGTTTATCTTTTCCTGGAATGAGTACTTCTGGTCCCTTATAGCTTTACAACGACCCGGAACTTTCACACTGCCCATTGGGCTGAAAGCACTTCAAGGTGCTCACGACATACAATATGGCCTCTTGTTGGCGGGTGCCTTTCTAGCTTCTCTTCCGGTACTGGTGGTATTTTTGATACTGCGAAAGAGGGTAATTCGAGGCATGACTTTACAAGGTGGAATAAAGGGGTAGATGCTTGAAAACAAGCTTTCCTATTAAAGCAACGAAACAGTACCCTAGCTTACATGCCGCCTCCATATGTGAACACAATGAAAAACTACTGGTGGCCTGCTACGGTGGAAAAAGAGAAGGCAGTAAAGATTCAGTGATCCTTGGAACTACACTAAAAAAGAAAAGGGGTGAGTGGGGAGATTCACGAATTTGGGTAAATGTGAAGGATAGGGCTCCAGCAAACCCTAGACTATTTGTCGGCCCAAATTCTAAAGAAATCTGGCTCCTTGTAGGAATTAATTATGGTAAGTGGTGTAGTGGTGATACATATTTGTTTTTCAAAAGAAGTACTAATTTTGGCAAAACTTGGACCGATTTAGAACTCTTAACGGACCGACAAGGCTTACTGGGAAGGTCCAAGCCTTACAAGAATGGTGATACTTGGATCATTCCTGTTGAGGATGAAAAAGAGTGGAAGCCCGTATTTTTGCTTAGCGAAAACAATGCTAGGAGTTGGAAGTTCGTCTCTCCAGAGAAGATGGACCCTGAAAACCATCTAATTCAACCAACTTTAGTAGAAGTGGCGAGTGGTAATCTCTTAGCTTATCTCCGTAGCCAAGAGGGGCACATTTTTGAAACAAGTTCCAATAATGGTGGGAAAAGTTGGTCTAAGCCTTCCCCTACCAGTTTACCAAACAACAATAGCGGTATAGATATGTTAAAACTTAAAAATGGGGAACTCCTCCTAGCATATAATCCTACCACAGGTAGTAAAAACAATGACAAATTATCAGATAAATGGCCAAAAGATATGCCAACTGAATTCAACAAGTGGGGACCTAGGACGCCTTTGCGGCTCTCTATCTCCCAAGATAAAGGGGTTACCTGGCCTTTACACCAGGACATTGAGAAAGGTCAAGGGGAATACAGTTACCCGACTTTACTTCAAGGAAGAAGCAGCAAAGTCCATCTTGTCTATACATACAAAAGAAAAGCGATCAAACATATAGAGTTTTACCCTGAGGAGTTGTTTGAAATCCAATAAACTTTTCCATCATTCAACCCTAATACTATTAGATACCCTCTTATTTGTGGGTAAGCCATTTTTTACCGCTTTCTATTACTTCTCAAGAGTGAGTTCCTACCGAATTTGAGAGTTCGATTTTAGTCTCTTAAGCTGGAAAATTCCCCAAGATCTTCAGCCAACCTCTAAATTCAAATTTCCCCCACTAATAATGACATGGACATGTTTCGTCCGGTATAAGTTGAAATATCCGAAAAGTTTTTCAAAAATACATAGTGGTCTAAACAACTTAATGTTTAATTGGATTTTGCTCTTTCTGTGGGGGTGGTAGGTACTTAACCTTTCCAAGTTAATTTAGCTCTCCCTGTCCTGTCTATTTATGCACTCAACTCGACGAATTTAAAGGGAAACTCATCAAGGGACTACGTCTTCACAGAGGAAGTAAGTTTTGGTAAGCAGTTTAAAATTTACGTGTAACCCGGGCAGTTAAAAAGAGACTACAATTTGTCGTACCTACCCCACTATTAATTACTTAAACTGAATCCAGGGGAGTCTTCTCCACTATCTGGGTCTGGACTGTAGTATATAACCTTACAGTTCCGTGAATTATTCCCGGTTTGGAGTTTTCACTGAAAACAACTAACATTTGATTGAGGGTTAGTTGAATTTTTTCGAATTTACAGGAGGTAAAGATGAGTAGAGAAAGAATGAAGGTAAAGACCTTAGCAATTCTCGTGCTATCACTATCACTAGTTGTCTTAGGTGCCACAATTGGCCTGGGACAATCCGATGTAACTTTATCCATGTGGAGCTGGCGAACCGAGGACGTCGAAGAATACGAAAATATCTTGAGCAATTTCGAAGAAGAGCATCCCAATATTTCGGTGGAATTCGAAGCAATCAAAAATACCGAATACAACACGGTTCTGGCTACTTCCTTAGAAGGAGAAGAAGGTCCGGACGTCATGCAACTCAGGGCGTACGGCGGCCTTCAGAGGTATGTACCATTTCTTATGCCACTTGGCGACAAAGTTCCAGCTTTAGATGAATTCTCCAGCAGTTCAATAGCGAGTGCCACTGGCAGAGAAGACGGGAAAGTATACGGTGTGCCATTTGCCAATCAGGTGCTTGGAGTCTATTATAATCGAGAAATATTTGATCAGTACGAACTGGAAGTTCCGGAGACCTGGGACGAATTCATTCAGGTTTGTGAAACCCTAAAAGAAGAGGGAGTTACGCCTCTAGCCAACGCCGGAGGAGCCGGCTGGCACTTGGAGATCCTATTCGGGACTTTCGGCCCCAACTTTTATGGAGGAAACGAATTCTACCAGCAAGTTAAGAACGGCGAAACTACGTTCGAAGATCCCGATTACGTAAAAGCCCTAAGAAAGGTTTCCAAGTTGACGGATTATATGCCCCCTGGTTACATGGGTATAGGATATTCAAGTCAACAGGCACAATTTTATACCGAACAAGCCGCCATGTTCGTGGGTGGATCTTTCGAAGCAGGTTATTTCCAGGAGCAAAATCCTGACCTCGACATCGGGGTCTTTCCTGCACCTCCACCTTCCAAAGACGATCCTGTCTACGTCGGAACCTGGGCGGACGGTTCTTATGGCATTAACAAACGGACTGAACACAAAGAGGAAGCCCTGGAATTAATCAAGTACCTCGCTTCTAAGGATTTCGGGCAACAGTTTACAAATCAAATTAAGCAAATTTCGTCGGTACCGGGCGTTAAACCTGATCAAGAAAAAGTTCCAGTAATAGCCCAATTCACCGACATGATTTCCAAGCACGAAGCCACGCCTTATTTAATGTTAGTTGAGTTCAGATACGAAAGTCCGGGAGGTTCCGAACTACTGCAGAGTTCTCTCGAAGGACTAATGAGCGGAAAAAAGTCACCTAAAGAAGCAGCAACACTCGTCCAAGATGGTTTGGAAGAGTGGTACGAACCTTTCCAATAAATTAGAAGCTTACAAAATAAAACGTGGGCCCTGTCAGGGGCCCACGTTTTATACTTGGAGGAATAGATGTTAAAAAAGCTAAAAAGACTTGGCGACTCGAAGAGCCTGGCGTTTACGGTCTTCGTAGCTCCCGCATTTGTCGTTTTTTCTACGTTTATAGTCTACCCTATTTTTCGATCCTTCCTAGATAGCCTTTACAAATGGGACGGTTTACAGAAGGTCGAGTTCGTAGGACTTGCAAACTACGGCAGAATACTTTTCAGCGGTGACCGGATTACCAGCTTATTCTGGAATGCCGTGGGGAATAACGCTTACGCCTTGATTTTCGTTTTGGTTGTCCAGACTACTATCGGTTTCTTACTTGCTTTGGCGCTTTTCCAAAAAATAAAAGGAACGAGGTTCTTTGAAAGTCTGCTTTTTCTGCCTGTAACTCTTTCTATCATTATCGTCGGATACCTTTTCAGCCTCTTATTACATCCTAGCTGGGGAGCCGTGAACCAGGTGATAAGGCTATTTGGGTTCTCGGATTTCTACTTTCCCTGGCTCGGTAACTCC
The DNA here is from genome assembly GCA_964649445.1 of uncultured Thermotogae bacterium. Classification (GTDB taxonomy): domain Bacteria; phylum Bipolaricaulota; class Bipolaricaulia; order M55B111; family M55B111; genus JAGXLP01. The sequence continues at coordinate 19,358 of CAZYPS010000006.1, forward strand.
AGTACAGCTTTGACGACTATTTTACTTGTCAATGTATGGCGCTGGGCGGGCTTTCCGGCTCTAATATTCCTGGCGGGGCTAAATAATATACCAAAATCCATTCTAGAAGCTTCCAGGATTGATGGAGCCAGTAATTTTACCAGATTATTCAAAATCTATATACCTCTCTTAGTACCACAATTCTTAATTGTATTTATTTTAACAATAACTGGAAACGTAAAAATGTTTGCTATCGTTTTCGCACTGGTTGGTCCCTCAGGGAGCCCGAGTCATTCTGCCGACGTTTTAGGGACTCTCTTCTACAGAACGGCTTTCGGTGGGATTACTGGTTTATCGGATAAAGGTCTGGGGGCAACTATTGGGACGATTATAATTATTATATCGTCAATCATATCAGTTGTCGTGGTCACCGCTTTGCAGAGAAAACAGGTTAAACTATATGGTTAAATTATGAACATGAATGCATTTAAAAAATCAGCATTATACGCTACCTTGCTCGCTTATTCGGGCCTGATACTCTTCCCAATTTACATGATGTATTCTGCATCATTTAGGGAAACTACTGAAATATTCAATAATCCTATTGGCTTACCTACCTCCTTTAGCCTTTCCAATTACGCAGAAATTCTGTCGGAGACAAACTTCTTCTTATACCTGGGTAATAGCGTGATAATTACAGGGGCATCGATCGTTTTTAGCTTACTATTTGGGACTTTGGCGGCCTATGCCATCGCCCGCTATTCTTTCAAGGTTTCAGGGTTTATCTACATATTTTTCCTGCTCGGTCTGATCGTCCCTCTCCGCCTTGCTTCGGTCCCGTTGTTCGTTATGATGCGAAATCTGGGGCTTCTGGATACCAGGGCGGCGCTTATTATCATTTATACTTCCTGGCGGCTTGGGTTCACTATCCTAATAATGCATGGTTTCTTCTCATCGCTGCCAGTTGACCTCGAGGATGCGGGACGGGTCGACGGGTGCAATGAATTTACCCTTTTCTTTAGAGTTATGCTTCCCCTGGCAAAGCCGGGGTTCGTGATTGCCGCAATCTACAATGCCGTACCGATCTGGAACGACTTCTTCTTTCCCCTGGTATTCACGACTTCGGACAGGGTTGCTACGTTACCCCTGGCTGTTTCTCAGTTCTTCGGCCAACACTCGGCCCAGTGGGGAGTTATATTTGCTTTCCTCGGGCTTGCAGTGCTGCCGATAATCGCACTCTATCTGGTAATGTCGAGGCAGTTTATAGAGGGAATGCTGGCCGGAGCGGTGGATTAAAGGAAAGGTTCACGCTGGAAAGTTAGCGTGAAAGCTGATATTGATCCGGCAGGTGGCTACTAAATCGATGGTTATAGTTGTTCGTCAAGGAGTAAAATGGAATATCTAATAGGAATTGACGGAGGAGGCACAAAGACAAGCGGCGTTATTGCCGACACCGAAGGACATATAGTAGCTGAAGCTACGGCGGGTCCAACAAACTATCAGGTTCGGGGCATTGCCTCAGCCACTGACGAGATTAAATCCCTGGTGCTGGAATTGTTGGACAAGGCAGACGCCAATCCTAGCTCAATCGAAAAGATCGTAGCTGGCCTGGCCGGCGTCGGAAGAACCTCGGATGAAGAGCGTCTAAAATCCCATTTCAGAAAGGAGTTACCAACTCAACTGGCTGACACCATATACGTTACCACGGATCTTCACATTGCACTATTCGGTGCTTTAAAGGACGAAGTGGGGTTAATCGTAAACGCAGGTACCGGAGCCGTGACTATGGGCCGTGGCAGTAATGGGGATATCAAAAGAGCCGATGGGTGGGGTTATTTACTGGGTGACGAAGGGAGTGGTTACTGGATAGGTCTCCAGGCGATAAAAAGGAGCCTCAAGTTTCACGACGGCCGAGCTTCCCGGACCAGTCTGAAAGAAAAGTTAATGGAGCATTATTCCCTCGAGGATTTCGAGGAAATTATCCCACTTGTCTACGATGAATCGGAAAATTCGTTGACAAAGTCGATAGCGAACCTGGCTCCTCTTGTATTTCAGGAAGCCCGCGAAAACGACGAGGTTGCCCGCAATATCTTATCAGAGGCCGGCAGGAAGCTGGGCCGGACCGCGGCTGCCGTAATAGATCGACTGAAAATTAACTACGGTCAGGTTAAAGTAGTTCTGATGGGAGGAGTCTTTTCTTCCCAGCAAAAAGGACTTTTACTGGAAAATTTCGAAGAAGAGATATCAGATTCCATCTCCGATTGGTCGTACCTGGAGCCCAAACACTCTCCAAAAGTTGGAGCTCTCTTTATGGGTTGTGACCTCCTCGGGGAAGAGATCTTTGATCCTAAACGGGAAAGATAGTTCTGACTGCTAGAGAAAGGCCATAGCCAACTATTCTTTTAAATCTCAATAATCAAATCCAGTCTAACTCCTCAACTCCACAAATAACTTGTACCTATCACCACGGTAGACCGACCTGGCGTACTCAATTGACGTCTCTTCGTCGCCAAGATATGTTGTTCTTTCCGTCATCAGCATAGGTGTTCCTTCTTCGACCTCAAGTTTTTCTGCCTCGAATTCGTCCGCAAGCGTAGCCTCAACCGACTGCTTTGCCCTGGAGAGTCTAATATCAAAATCCTTCCGGAGAGTATCGTAGAGCGAACGATCCCCGAAGTCGTATTCCTCGATGCCGTCACACATTTCGTATCTCAGATGGCTCGTTTCGATCGCCAGCGGCTCTCCATTGGCTAACCTTATCCTTTGCAGGAGGAATATCTTTGCCTCGTTATCAACTTCGAGTTTCGCGGCTAGCTCCTCGTTCCCTTCAATGATTTTTTGTTCAATTACCTGAGCTCCCGGGGTCATCCTCCTTTTCTTCATGTCTTCCGTAAAACCGGTCAATTCAAGCAGTGCCTGGCGAAGCTTCGGTTCTGCCACAAAGGACCCCTTGCCCTGCTCCCTGTAAGCGTATCCTTCTGACTCCAGCTCAGTTAAGGCTCTTCGAGCAGTCATGCGAGAAATATCGTACTTCTTTTCCAGATCTCTTTCCGAAGGAAGACGCTGATGAGGTTCAAAATCTCCGCTTTCAATTCTCTCCTCGAATAACTCCTTGATCTGGTAGTAAATTGGCACCGGGCTAGTCTTGTCTACATCGGACGACTTCATGATATCTCCCCATTAATTAGATAATTCCGACATGAAACGTTCTTAACCAAAACCGTACCCAAACAATAAAACTCTTATCCGTTCTCGAACTCCTCCACAGCGGCTTCAATAAAGCCATTATTATCCTTCAAAGTCTTTTGGGCAACATCTACGGGCACTTCATACTTTAACATCAACAAGGCCGGCTTAACCTCGTATTCCGATTTTTCCAGGGCAACTTTAATATCTTCCTCTTCTCTATCAGTTAGCCCCTGTAATATTCTCACAGCTCTTTTCTTCAATTTATTATTTTTTGGAACTACGTCAACCATAAAATTGTCATAGACTTTCCCCAGGTTAATCATTGCCGCAGTGGATATCATGTTTAAAATCATTTTCTGAGCTGTCCCGGCTTTCATCCTAGTAGAGCCGGCAACGACTTCCGGTCCGGTTTCGGCAACGACCGCAGTTTCTGCTAGTTCTTCGATACTGGAGTTTTTGTTGCTGGTTATGGCTCCCGTTTTGCAGCCCATCTCTTTTGCTTTCCTTAATCCCTCGAGAACAAATGGTGTCTCACCACTGGCGGCAATTCCTATAAGAAAATCCCCCTCATTCATTTCCTTCTCGACTTTGTCAGCACCTGCTCCCCTGTCGTCTTCAACACTTTCCTCGGGAAAAGCAAAAGCTTTTTTTCCACCCGCAATTAATCCCTTTACGCGATCGGGAGAGACACTGAACGTAGGAGGAATTTCGGAAGCATCAAGGACCCCAATTCTACCGCTTGTCCCTGCCCCAATATAACAAATATTACCTCCTTCTCGATACGTTTTTACGAACTTTTCCACGAGAGCCTCCACTTGCGGCAAAGCCTCAGCAACTACTTTAGCGACCTTTTGATCTTCTCTGTTTATTATCTTGAGAATTTCTTTCGTACTTTTCTCGTGTAAATTCCTTGCGTTCTCGTTTCGTTCTTCTGTTTTCATTGCAGTTATTAACGAATCCTCCACCTTTGATTTTTTCGTCCCACTAATTTAGCTAATTGTCCACAAAATAGCAAATGATATAGTGGTACATTCCACCTTACATAATATACTCGTTCTGATGGACTTTCAAACTTAGAGTTCAGAAATCACTTTTCCCCACGCCCCGGATTCGTCTTGAAAACTGGAAATCCAGTTCATGATATCACACTAAATGAGGGAAAAGATCAGAATAAAATAGGCATATGGCTCCTTCACTTAACTCCACACAATTTATCTTAAATCTACTCGCTTCGAAGATCAGCCATTGTCAACACCGCCTTGGCAACGTCCCCCTGATCCAATATAATCCCATTGACAAAAGGAGAAACGATGAACAAGATAAACTGGAAAATGTTGGGACTTTTCGGAGCGGTGTTATTTGTAAGCCTTGTCGTCGTATTTATGGCCACTCAGAACCGGGAAACAGGAGAAACGGAGAGGATCCCGGAGGGCAAGCGGTCTCTTGCTCATCAACTGGCAATCTCCAACGCCGGTGAGTACGTATCCGAAGACCACGAAACCGTTGAGGAGTTCGCGAAACTACTAACCAGTCTGGAAGAAGGGACTACCAGCTCCAAAGAAAGAATAAAAAATCTCTCTATCGAATCAGTTACCGAACTCGAAGAAAACTACGACGTCGAAGTAAACTTACTGGAATTCATGGAACGGGCAAACGAGATGGTCAATGAAGCCGAACAAACTCTTAGTTACGCGGAAATATCTGCCAAGGTCGAAGTAATTCTAAGCCAGGAAAAGGCCGAGGCATAAACGTTTAAAAGTTAATTCCTCAGGTAAAAAATGTAGGAAAATTGGTTAAATTTTTAAAATTGCATTAACCACAGGAATCTGGGTAGCTTCTACCTATCGCCATAAACCCTATAGTTTAATCTCCATGTTCAAACTTACGGATAAATACATACCCTTCTAACAGAGAAGAAACTTTAAACTCTATACACATCTAAACTTCAAATAGGATAAGAACCAAACTCTTTTACAGATTCGAATAACGTAATGATGTTTTCAACCGGAGTGTCCGGCTGAATATTGTGAGCCGGAGCCAGTAGAAAACCTCCGCCCCCGGCTCCATCTTTTATACAACTTTTTACTTCATTCCGTACATCCGTAGGTGTTCCGTCTGGTAGCACTCGCTGAATATCTATTCCACCGAAAAAAGCGATCTCCTCTCCATACTTTGCTTTTAACTTGTCTAACTCCATACCGCGGGCTAGTGGTTGTATCGGATTCAACACATCCAAGCCCACTTCTACTAAATCACCGATAATAGGCCGGATAGAACCACATGAATGATACGCGACAAGAACTTCGTCGTCTTTCTTTTTTAACTCGGTAAAAACGCGTTTGTAACGCGGTTTGAACACTTCTCGCCATAAATCGGGTGAAACCAACATACCTTCTTGAGTTCCAAAATCGTCCCCAGTCCAGACAAGGTCTGCCCCAATATCAATTAACCGTTTGCCGCATTCTATACTGTACTGGGCAATACTATCCAGTAACTTCGTCGTATAGGGCTTACCTATAGCCAAATCCACGAGGAACTTATCGAACCCCACCAGGGACCAGGCTAGTTCGAACATCGTACATTCAATAGAGGCCACGAGGGCATACTCGTCACCGTATTTAGCGGCGGCTTCCTTCGCTTCCTGGAACCTGCCAGGGGCGTCAACCTTAGGTATCTCGTAACTCCCTAAATCTTTTTTCTCGGCAATATTTGACAATGGACGCTCGACGGCCTCCCAATAGGGTCCTCGTTTCTCGTAGATAATTCCCCATTCGTCCCGTTTCCGTCCTCCACCTAACTCCTCCACTGGTTGATTGTCGGGATAATTAGCCGATATTCCCACACAATCATTCCCCAATTCCAACAAAATATCAGTATGGGAAACCCTATCGGCCAGAAAAGCTTCCTTAATATCGGGACTAATACCGAGATACTCCCCAACCCTTTCAGCAACTGGTGCTGTAAGGGTGGCAAAAATCGGAACGCGATCGGGTTCCTTCAACCTTAAAGCAGTCTGGACTCTCTCCTTCGAATTCATCTCTACTCGATGGATCTCTATAGTTCAGATAAACCTATCCGGGTGAACCAACTTAATAAGAAAGTTTTAACCTATAGAAAGTACCTTCAAACCTTTATTCCTTCTGGACTTAGCAATAATTGAAGGCATAATCTACGAAAATCCTCTACCAATGGTTTGGTTCACCCGGATGTTCTGCCAGTTATCCTCTTTTAACCAGCTATTCCTGATCGGGCTGGAACACCTCGTCCGGCGGTAATTCCTGAAATTCTTCTGATATTATACCTTGAACCCATTTCTCTGGTACCCTGCTATCAGTATCCATATGCAATTCTACCAGTTCCAGGGGGTTGGATAGTCTTTCCTGATAAGATTCAAGTATTTTAGTACCCCCCTGCCTGTGGAGCGGGAATCCCATGTAGGCAGTACGTTCAAGATACATAATTCCGTCCGGCACTTTGACCATTCTTTGTGGATTGTTGGTAACAAAAGTGTTTACTATCGGACGACACCAGTAAACCCAGGGACCAACTTCAACGTAAAAGTGGGACTGAGTCGTTCGAGGAGGTCTCCCGTCAAAACTGGCGTTCATGTAGTTTAACGGTATCGAGCCGTAGCCATATCCTTCCTCGTTATTAACAAAAGCCAGCCAGGGTATATCCGGAGCCAGCCTTACGGCAGGACTGGGGTGGGGGCGAGCTTCGTCCAACTTTAGATTACCCTTTTTACCCCTGTTATCCTTCCACCGGAATTCGTCAAATAATTCACGCTTGAAAACAAACTCACCATTTCTTATTGCTTTTACCGCTAACTCCTCATCTATCTTAATTATGGTGGATACAATTACGTAGGGGACGTTAGCGTAAAATTTGTAAGTTACCGACGCCGATGCCTGATCCACGTCAAAGGGCATTTCACCCCAGTACTTACGAATACTCATCAGATCTCCATCCAGCCCCCAGGAGTTGCCCGGCGGACTCCAGTCAGAAGCATGGCTCCACACTCTGGGTGGGGCATAAATGCCTGGGTTCCAGTGGACCGTACCCGGAGGCTCCATTCCGTGATCAAGTTTCGAATTGAGCCCCTGCTTCATTGTGATTTCGTTGATGAACCCGCTTTCCTCCGCGAGTTTCATCGAATAATAGTCGTTCTGAATTGTTTCGGCCCCTTCTGATTCAACCTGGAGATCAGTCCGATAGTTCTTCGGTCCCGCACCTTGATTCCCGTAGAATAAGAGGTAAACCTTTTCGCTGTCAGGAGAAACTTCCGCAGGGAAAACTACTTCTGCAGTAATCGTCGGCTGGTAACGAAACGGCTCCTGATCAACCAGGTCCGAGACGTTCCAGGTGTCGGCTCCATAAACTTGAGATGGAACTTCCTCGGGCACCCCGGTCTCAGGATCTATCTCAACTACCCTGATTTCGTCGGGATTATCTATCCTATCTTTGTATACATTCAGGGTAACGTGGACGGGCTCCTTGTTTCTCTTCAGACCAGCCGGTTCGGAAAGAACAGCCCCAGCGTAGTAAGACCAATTTGAATCCCAGTATCCTCCGTAGCTGGGGGCTTTTTTCCGGACTTCTTTGGTATGTTCGTTGCCCGAAGGATCCTCCAGAACGAATTCCAGTGTGTAAGATTCGTCGTTCTCCCAATCCACTCTGGTAACGACTTCTGGGTTAACTCCCTCCTCCAGCACCTTGTCGTAGGACTCTCCTGATTCGTGAAAAACTTGGAAATCTCTGGTCTTTTCTCCATCAACTAGTACTTCAGTGACCTCAAGTTTTCCCTCGACATCCTCCCAGGTTACCCTTGAATGGTAAAAAGGAAATTCCGATGTAGGAAATGAATAAGTACAATCGCTTATGACCGCAGGCTCTTTTGACATATAATTTACCCTCCTTAAAAGTTTTTATCCACCAATAAAACAATCCAGAAAACACTAACGATTGGATAAATCCTTAATTACTCGGCTAAGTTCCTCTCTTGCTGCTTGAAACAGTTCTCGGCCCCTATCAGTAGAGGCCGTGCTCGGCTCACCGGTGGCTCCACTCTGACTGAATTTCTTTGTTGATTGAGGTATAGGAGTTCCGGATATTTTATCTCTCCACTCTTTTCCCCCGAAATCCTCAGCCCTCTCTAGTCGATCTTCGTGGACCAGCTGGGAGTTCAAATACATTAGAACAGAGGTTTCGGGCCCATCGGCGTGACGCATTTTGCCGCCAAATATATCTCTGACGGTCTCTTCTATGGCATCAAACCAGGTCCAGGGAACTACTAAAATCTCCTCTTTTTTCCGGTTAAACTCTAAAGAGACCTCATCAAGAGAACAGCGATTGCCGCCGTGACCGTTAACCAGAATAATTTTATTTGCCCCGTGGTAGATCAAGCTATCCAGTAAATCTCTCAAATAGGACCTGAAAGTAGAAGGAGAAACCCACAGGGTCCCAGGAAAGTCTCCATGATAGGAAGAAACTGAAATTCTAATAGTTGGAGCAACCAGAACGGATTCGGAATTCGATACCGATTTGGCCAGACTTTCTGCAATTAGAGAATCAGTATTTAGTGACCCGTGGGGTCCGTGCTGTTCCGTACTGCCAATCGGTACAATAGCTATCGAGTTATCTTTCAGGAATTCTTCAGCCTCTGGCCAACTTTCTCGTTCAAGTATCATGAATGCCTCTTTTCGCTATCAAACTACTTGTCCCTGCCGATATCCATGTTGACACATTTTACCTGTGTCATCTCCTGCAAAGACCACCTACCTCCAATCCTCCCGAGCCCGCTACGTTTTCCGCTGAATCCCCCAACCGGAGTATGTATCTCCCAGTGATCGCTTGTCTCATTTATGTTGACCGCACCGGTTTCGATCCCTTCGGCGAACCGAATTGCATTATTCAGACTTGTAGTAAAAACGGAGGAAACCAGACCTAGTTCAATTCCGTTAGCTATTTCCAGGGCCTCGTCATGAGTCTCAAACTCAATAACCGGCGCTATAGGCCCGAAAGTTTCTTCCTTATTGAGCAAAGAATCGGGGGTTACATTGCTTAGCACTGTAGGTTGATAGTAGAGATCGGTCGGATAGTTCTCAGCCCTTTTTCCCCCATATATAACTTCAGCTCCTTTATTCACCGCATCTTCGATGTGTCGATCCATCTTCTGAGCCACTTCCTCGTTATTCAATGGCCCCATTGTAGTATCCTCATCGAGAGAGGGTCCTAATTTAACGTTCTCTGCTTCTTCTACTAGAAGTTCCAGAAATTCATCTTTAATGGAGGAGTGGACCAAAATTCTCTCGCTTGCTACACAAACCTGGCCTGCACAATAGAACGAACCAAAAGCAGAAGCCTGGGCTGACTTTTCTATATCAGCATCTTCTAGAACGACTACCGGTCCATTTCCGCCCAGCTCCAGGAGAAGTTTCTTTAACCCAGCTTGCTTGGCAACCCTTTCTCCCACCTCCGGGCTCCCTGTCAGCCCTATTGCATCAACTTTATCATGAGTCACCATAGCCTGTCCTATAGTCGAACCCGGACCAGGAACCAGGTTAAAAGCCCCTGAGTTTAAACCTTGATCCTCGAAGGCACTATGGATACATTCGGCAAGTTTAACTGCTATCGCCGGAGCGGTCGAGGCCGGCTTCCATACGATCGAGTTCCCGGTGGCGAGAGCGGCACTTATATATTCAGAGGGAATTGCAAGCGGAAAGTTCCAAGGAGTAATAACAGCCAGAACCCCATGAGGCTGGCGTATGGTAAATATTCTTTTGCTCGGGTCCTCGGAAGGCAAAACTGGTGTCTCGAGCCGCTTGACGTCCTCGGCAGCCTCCGTGAAATGGCCTATTGCCTGATCTACCTCTCCAAATGCCTCTGCCTGGAAAGGTTTTCCCTGGTCTTGAGAGAGCCATTTCGCCAGTTCTTCTCTTCTGGACTCCATCCGTTCCGCTATCGCATGACAAAGCTCAGCTCTAGAAAAGGCAGTTTGAGAGGCAAGTTCCGGCTGAGCATCCTGGGCAGCTCTTATAGCACGATCAACATCCCTTTCGGTTCCGCGCGGAAGAGAAGCTATTACCTCTCCCGTAGCTGGACTTTCAGCTTCCAGTTGTTGATCTCCTTCCCCGTCTAACCATTTCCCATCGATCAGCATATTCATTTCCGTTTTACCCATTATATCGCCCCTTCGTTTCATTTAACCTATTAGAATTGGCCGTATACTTTTCTAACAGTTTCCCTCCAATGGCAATTCAATAGTTCTACCCTCCTCGATAGACTTTTCCGCGGCCAGGGCCAGTTCTAGAGACCCCCGGGCCTCCTTGGCGGAAACGGGCGACGACGTTCCTTCGTGAACACTCCGAAAGAAACGTTCCATCTCAGTTTTAACTGCTCCCGCAACCTCGCCCGAAACCTCGGGCCAATGTCTGGTATCAGGAAGCTTCCTCCCTCCCTTGGAGTCAACTCCGGTCAAGTCCATCGGGGTAAAGTCGAGGGAGAAAACCCCCTCTGAGCCAATTACGTTTAATTCCACATCCCCAAACCCTGCCCACGCCTTTGGAGAGTCCCAGTTCGACCAGTTCCTCGGTAAACCCCACCCTGTTTCAACGACAGCAAAACTGCCATCTTCGAACTCAATCATGGTCCAGACGAAATCGGGAGTGTCTAATTGCTCCTTAACTTGCCCTTCTACCGCGTGAGACTTTACCCTGACTGGCTGAGACGGGTGCCACCATAAAATTTGATCGAAGTCGTGGACCCCTATATACTTAACGACGTTTAACCTCCCATTCAATCTTTCCGCCTCTTGAATTGGTGCATTTCGGCGGGCGTAAACCGAAATTATATTCCCGGCGTTTCCCTCTTCAACCGCCTGTTTTATACCAGCGTAGGCCGGCTCAAACCGTAGAACATACCCAACCATTACGTTTACTTCTTCTTTCCTGGCAGCCTGAATTATTTCGTCGGCGTCCTCCAGGTTCGTGGCTATAGGTTTTTCTACGAAAACATTCAGGCCCCTATCAGCAGCCGCCACCACTGGATCGCGATGAAGATTTTCAGGCGTGCCGACTATCACCGCATCAAGCGGTTCTTCATCAAGCATTCGAGAATAATCGGAATAGTAACTTGCACCTTTTTCATCTGCAAAATTCTTGCTGGCTTCCTCGTCCGGATCCGCCAGGGAAGTCAATTTACAGGCTGGAATATTATCTCCTGCAGAAGCCAGAAGTTTTCCCATAAATCCTGATCCGATTAATCCGAATTTAACTGTTCTTGCCATAAAAAACACCTACCGGTTACTAATTGGTCGAATAGAAAAATTATCCTTTTAAGGCACCTAGAATTAAATCCTGAATCACGAACCTCCAGACTACTATAGCCAGAATTATTGAAGGTATGATCGCTACGATGATGCTGGAATTGAGCAAACTGATCGAGACATCAGGATTATTAGACAGTGAAGACAGGACTACGGAAATAGGCTTTGTGGACTTGGTACTTGAGATAAGCAGACCAAAAAGAAACTCGCTGTAAGAAAGCATGAACGAAAAAAGAGCAGCAGCGACCAGGCTTGGCAGGGACAAAGGGATGATCACCCTAAGAAACACTTGAAATTGATTACAACCATCTACCAGAGCCTGGTCCTCTAAATCCTCAGGAATCCCTCTGAAATAGACCGTTAATATAAGTATCGTGAAGGGCAAAGTTAGTACAGAGTGGATTATTATTAGCGACCAGAACGTATCCAGCAACCCGAGGGTCTGAATGATTAAATAGTACGGCACCGCAAGCGCTACTAAAGGAATTAGCCGACTCAACAGGATAAACATGAAGGTCTTTGCTCGTCCGGGAAAGCGGAGCCGGGAGTAGGCAAAAGCGGCCATACTGCCGAATATTAAGTTAACCATCATCGTTCCAAATGCAATTATGAAACTGTTGACCAGGGTGCGAGGAATCTGCAGCGCCTCCTGGGAGACCCTGCTTCGGGCCGTACCTTTTGCGGCAAACTCTTTGGGTATATCTCCGGTAAATATGTAACGGTAATTTGCCAGGGTAAATCCTTTACTAAACCACGCCGGTGGGCGCGTAATCAGAGCAGTCTCCGGTACTATACTCGCCAAAAAAACCCCCACGAAAGGTCCGAACGTAAACAGGAACACTAAAACCGCGCTAATATAAACGATGACACGCTTCCAACTCTTTCTTCCCATAGTGACCTCTATTCTTCCTCCAGCATTATTTCGCTGGGAATTGCGTTGATGATTGCAAAGATAAATATCAAGGACAAACCAGCAATTATCGCTGCCAGAGCGGCACCTTCGCCGAACTTCAATTGATCAAAAGAAAGCGACCATATGTAGTAACTTATCACACTTGTGGCCGTACCGGGACCACCGCCGGTCATCGCGTAAGGGATGCTGTAGCTCGTAAAAGCCGTAAGGGTTTCGTAGATTATAACGATGACGGCCATTGTTCTGATATGCGGCCAGGTGATATAACGAAAACTATCAAAAGCGGTTGCCCCATCTACTTTAGCAGCATCGTATAGTACGTTAGGGATTGCGGTCAGTGCAGCCAGCATGAGAATGATCGGAAAAGGCAGCTGGGCCCATATAAAGGCAAGCATTACGGCAAACTTCGCGGTCAGTACCTCGGTTAGCCAGGGTATGTATTCACTTATCACGCCCAGCCTGCTCAGCAGGGCATTAATGGCACCATAACTTCCGTTAAACAACCACTGCCAGATCAGGCCCGTAATGGCGCTGGGTATGACCCAGGGTATGAGCACCGCCGGACGGAGCACACTTCTACCGTAAAATTTTTCGATGAGCAACCTCGAAATCGCGATGGACAACACTGTTATGATAGGGACCGTAAAGCCTATCATGATCAGCGTATTGCCCAGGGACTTGACAAAATAATAGCTTGAAAAAACGGAAGTATAGTTTTTAAACCCTACAAAAGGGTTTCCCGGTAAGACTGGATTTATCCGATGAAAGCTTGTCCATAAAGCCCGACCGAAAGGATACAATGTAAATATAAGTATCAGGCCAAACGCGGGCAAAACTAAAATATACGCCATAGAGGAGTTACGAATATTGTCGAACATTGTCCTCCCTAAGAAAGCGGGGCTGAGTTTATTGACAAAACTCAGCCCCAGCTATTTTTTGCCGAGTCTGCTTTTAAAAAGTATATTCTTCCTTCAGTTCATTCCACCTTTCGGCGGCATTATCCAGAGCACTCCCGACGGAAATTTCGCCCGCGATTGCCTGCATCATCTGAGAGCGCATGAACGGACTCCATGCCCCATACCAGGACGTTCTGGTAGGAGCCCAGGCCATCTCAGCTTGTTTTCTATAGGTATCCATATCTACCCAGGAACTCCAGGCATCTCTCACATCGGGGTCGTCGTAGAGTGGCAACTGAGCAAAACCAAGGCCCTTCTCAACGGCCCATCTCTTGGAAACTTTATAACCGCCATCGACCTTGCCACCAAAGTAATCTATGAATTTCCAGGCCGCGTCCCTGGCTTCTCTTCCTCGTTGAGCAGCCATCTGGCTCATGCTATACATCTTCGCGAACCCAAAACAATGATGTTCATTTCCGGGCATCAGCCCGAGCTTAAATTGACCGGCCCGAGGATTGGCATCGGGATTATTGAGCTGGGCAAGATTGTAATTGTATAGAATGGTGAATGCGTGTTCTCCGGTACCCATGGCCGGCACTACCTCAGTTTCGTGAGAGAGGTACGTGGCCAGGTCCCAGTCATTTAAAGACTTGGTAAACCACTCGAGCTGTTTATACGCGGCATGATTTGGGTCGTTAAATACCGGTTCATTATCTTCGTTAAATGGCCTTTCACCCCGGCCGTAAACCATGGACCAAAACGCGCTGAGGAAGTTAGGCAGATCCTCTGCTACCTCATACATTATCGGATTTTCCATACCCTCTTCCTTCAGCTTCATGGAGTTTTCCTTTAGTTCTTCCCAGCTGCTGGGAGGCTCGTCAATACCGTGTTCCTCTAAAATCTCCTCGTTGTAAATGAAAGTAATGAGATCCGCATAATAGGGTAGGCCGTAAAGCTTATCCTTATAAGTCATCTCCGAGATTGCGTAATCGGCAATTTCGTCTTTATACTCCTCTACCTGGGGAAAGTACCTTTCCAGAGGGACCACCCAACCGGCGAGGGCAAATTCGGGGAGCCAATCTCCACCGTTATAGAGCACGTCAGTTGACGTCTGGTTCCTGAATCGGTTAACCATCGTAGAACGATAGTCAGTCCAGGGGAAGTCATGAAGCTTGGCGGAAATATCAGGATATTTTTTCTCGAACTGTTCGATATTATCTAAAACTGTTTCTATTCCGTAAGACCATACTGCAAAGTCGAGATTTGTTTTATCCTGCCCCCAAACCGGAATTCCAGACGACATCGCAGCAAGAGCTGCAGCCCCACCGGCCGAACGCTTTAGAAAGTCTCGGCGCGAAATCATGCTTTCCCGCTCTTCGCTCATATTTACCTCCTCTAAATATATTAATTAAAAACTTTCTGACTAGCCTCGAAATTCAGCTCCGTTCTGACTTATCACCTCCATAAAATTTTTGGTCAAGAAAGTATCCAGCTTTTGACCGTTCCATTGCAACATAATTAATTAGTCAATAAACTTTATTAATATTAGCTTACAGAATTTATTTTAATTTTCAATACCAGTAAAATAGATTATAAATACGCTATTTGTAAAAAGTAAAATTGATAATTAGACGTAATTCTTACATAAAAAGGATATCTGAAGGTCTGATCAATATATTGGATAGATTTTGTTAAAGAACTTTCCGTCAGGATATCTGTACCCTGGCGGCTTCGGCTTCAAAAAAAATACAATAATTAAGTTTCCTTACTAACAATAAAAAGAAAGTGATATCATGTCATCTATTTCCAACTCTGAGAAAATAGGGTTAAACAACGAAAAAAACGTATTCCACTATATCCGTTCAAACTCACCAATTTCACGGGCTGATATTTCTAGAGAGATAGGTCTTAGCAAGCCCGCTGTCTCCTCAGCTGTGAAAAAATTATTGGACAAAGAATTAGTCCTGGAAAAGTCCGCGATCTCTTACGATAAAGTCGGACGAAAACCAAAAGTTTTAGAACCCAATTACAAAGCTGGATACTTCTTGAGTTCCCATGTCGGAGAACACTCGATGTTCTTCGGCGTGAGCGACTTATCAGGTAAAACACTGGCCAAAGATAGCATGGAAACCCCTAGAGAATGGGACTCTGTAGCTGAAACAGCTATAAAACAAATAAAGAGTGTCTTTGCGTGGGCAGACATACCTTTTTCGAAAATTTTAGGTCTCAGCATAGGAGTCCCGGGAGTAGCAAACAGTGAAACGGGCGAAGTTACTTTCTCTCCAAACTTAAAAGGGCCTGATCCATTTCCACTGGGGTCCAGACTTAGTAAAAAACTTTCGCCCAAATTATATATTGAGAACGGGGACAATCTAGCTGCTCTGGGTGAATATTATGCCAGGGATGCTGACCCCGAAAGCTTGGTCTTTCTCGATATCAGTGAAGGTATTGGAGGCGGTATAATTCTGGATGGAAAGTTACAGCGCGGCTTTCAATACCACGCTGGAGAGTTTGGTTGGTTGGTCCATGACAAAGAACATGCCAGAAGCAAAAAGGAATCCTCAAAGGGCTATTTAGAGTACTTGGCTTCCAGTAGTTCTTTACGGAAAAACATCACTGGGGCAATTTATGAAAATCACGGAGGGAGAGCGGACGAAACAAACCGGAATAAGATTGGTCTGGACAAAGTTCCCAAGCTTTACTCAGATCACGAAGATGTTCAAGAGATCGTTGACGATTGGATTAAAGATTTATCACTGGCTATAAGCAATATTTGTGCAGTATTGGATCCCGAATTAATAGTACTTGGTGGCGAAACGTCCTCACTCGTTGCCGAATTCTTGGAAAACATAAAATCAACTGTAAAAGCAAACTCCCAAAGAACACCTAAAATCGAAACTTCTAAAATTCAGTCTGACGTCCCAATGATAGGAGGAATACAACTGTGTCTACAGAATCTGGACGAATTACTGTGGAATAGTTAGAAGAGTTACTTACTGCGGATCGATGGGAAAAGTTTTAGCTTTAGCTGTAGTATAGCTCGATTAAATGATGTCTCGGAACTGAGAGAGGGTAAAATTGGAAATTATTATCAAAAAAATTACCACGAACTCGGTAACGCAGCGGCCAGAATAATAGGTTCTGGGAATTATAGCTTAACCTGACTCCGTACTTGGACTTCCTACAGTCAGGACTCTTATTAAACTTACGACAAATTAGCTGAGTTATCCGACAAAGATTTTCCGGGATTCTCCCGGGTATCTACTTTCAACCTTTACGGATAGCTAAAACTCCCCAAAGACCACGAAAAAGCTTTTATGATTACATGGAGACCAAGCTTTTCTCCAGAGTCAATATAAAGAAAGAATACTTACTTGCCGAACCAAAAAACCGACAACCCGAGTAAAGAAATGTACGAAAAAATAATAACTAAAAAGGGCGGGATAGACCTTATGATACTTGGCGTGAGAACTAACGGGCACAATGGTTTCATTTAACCAGATATTCCGTGGGATAGTGAAACCAGACCGATATAGTTGACAAAAACGCGGAAAAGGAACTTTAACCCCTGGCACTAGAGCCATTAATACTTTGTATTTTCTACCAAAGAAACAATTTAATTAAGTCGAACAAAATTTTTCGAAAAGCCAAATGCCCATACCAGGGTGAGGGCTTTCGCGGCAATTACTCTCAATCCCAAAAACTCTCCTGGGTTTAAAACCCAGCCTCCATTAAGGACTTTAAACTTATATTAAGAACTTTAGTTACCGTACAGATTTTTAGCTTAAGTATAGGGGGTTGAAATTTAATCCCCTATTCTTCTGTAAAAAGATTTTCTTTCCGACCTTTGCGAGTAGCCGACGCTCGCTCGCCCGTTGAGATTAACTTATCTTCTAACAACTCTTTTAATAAGTTCGAGCCAGGGAAACCCGCACTTAAATCTTGAATAAACGGCTCCGCGTGCTTCTCTTTTACCTCTTCTTCGAGGGCAAACTGCTTGAGCCAAGTTCTGGAAATTTCCAGCATATTCTCAATGTATTCGTCCGTCCCGTAATGTTGGCGTAACCATTCTCGCTGAGATGCATGACACCCCAAAGCGTCCTGTTTTCGCTCAATTTCTGATTTCGACAAAGTTACGAGAAAGTGTGCCGGAAATACTTCTCCTGCATAATTCAGTCCTCCGTATGGAGCCCAGTAATAAAGCTGGGGAATTGAATCAATTTCGGGAGGAAAGTTTCCACTTTTTACCTGCACTCTTTGGTAGCGAGAAACAGGCAAACGATTCGCCGCATCACGAACTATTTCATGAGTTTCTTCATGATCTTTCATATAACCCCGAGGAGGATGAGTGAAAAGTAGGTCCACTTCGTACTTCCTCAACACCCGCAATACTTCTTTTACCAGTTCCTGGGAATGCTGAATATGAAGATCCACTGCACCTATGCAATCGTAAGTGCCTCCAAACAATTTAGCAGATTCCTGGGCTTCCTTGAACCGGGTAGCAACGATATCCTCTCCGAATACTTCAGGAGATCCGAGATCTCCCGGGGTCATACTTATAAAATGAAGGGAATGGCCCTTATCAGAGAGCAACTTCAACGTACCAGCTGCACCAAACTCGATATCGTCCGGGTGGGCTCCAACCGCGGCGACTTCTAATTTTTCTCGCGAGATAATACCAACTCCCTACTAGTAGAGAAAGAAATTAAGTACTGCCAAAAACTCTCAGGTTGACTTCTCGCTCAATTAGGTACCCACATCAACAATCCTAAATTATTGTCAACTTACGTTACCAAAAGTGTCAGATTTTTCCTCCCCATAGTAAAAAATCAGTTTAATCCTGTCAACAAGTTTTATCCTGTCAACAAAAGATAATAACTGCAAATTAATAATACCCTGTTTTTCTCGGGTAATTTCGAGCGGAAGGAATTTCGATACTTGAGATTGGTCAGTCAGAAATTTACCTATAACAGGAACATAAGGAGGAACGTATTCCCTAACTTGTCGCTGATAAATTAAACCAATTTCTCAAACTACGGATCCAGCTAATTCTGAATACTTTATATCTTTCAGAAAGTACTCCACAAAAAGCTTCCTCCAGTAAGTTCGAACTGTTAAGAGATATACTATTCCTCCCAACCGTTAAAATTCAGTAAATCATCTACCGGCCTTTTTGGAACGTGCAACACATCTTCTTCATCCAGCCAGTAGTCGGTTATATCCCCTTCTTCCTCTAGAACTATCTCCTGATCAGGATAGCCGAGCCCCACGGCTAGGGCTAGTTCGAATCTTCCAGGTATCTGAAGCAACTCAGTTAGGGAATCTTTATCAATAGCTCCAAGAAGACAAGAACCTAAACCCTTCCCCACGGCTCCAAGGCAGATATTGCTTGCGGCCAGCCCAACATCGTAGTTTTCTGTTACCGGTTCTCTCTCACGATTGATCAGTAAAACGATGTAAGCTCTTGGTCTCTCTTCCCTTTTGGGGTCCCAGTCTACTGCACCTGCTAAATTAATGTGAGCGAAAAACTGCCGCTCCAGATCAGGATCATCCACTACGACAAATTCGAGCGGCTGTTTGTTCATCCCACTGGGAGCTAACCTGGCGTAATCCACAAGGTCAATTAGGTCCTCTCTCGAAACTCGTTCCTCCCGAAACTTTCGGATACTTCTCCTGCTGCGAATTGCTTCCGATACTTCCATGTTACCTCCTTATAGTTTTCTGAAATATGTAACGTTCACCGGAATTTAATTTTCGTATAGAAAAGATTGAAGGCAAAAATTGGTAAGGGGTTTACATAGAGAAGTGCAGGGTTATACTCGTTCCTCCGTTCGGGTTTTCTCCATAAATTCGTCCAGGAAGGTAATAGAGTAATCGCCCGTTCTGAATTTTTTCTGGCGAATGAGGTCTAGGTGTAATCCCGCGTTTGTCTTTACCCCTTCTATCTTAAACCTCCTTAGAGCCGAGACGGCCTTTGTAATTACGTCGCGCCGGTCCTCAGCCGTCACTATGAGCTTACCGAGGAGCGAATCATAGTAAGGTGTCACTTCTGCCCCGTCATAAATCCAGGTATCGAACCTGATCCCGTGACCACCGGGGAGCTGGTTAATATGAATTTGTCCGGAAGATGGCATGAAATTTTTCTCCGGATCCTCGGCGTTTAGCCGGAACTCCATCGAATGCCCCCTCAGTTCGGAGTACCTCTCCGGCTGAAGCTCTTCCCCATCCGCGAGCTTTAGTTGGTCCTTTACGAGATTTACTCCGGAAATTTCCTCCGAAACCGGATGTTCTACCTGAATTCTGGCGTTCAGTTCCATGAAATAGAAGTTCTCCTCTTTGTCGACGAGAAACTCCACCGTGGCAAGGCTATTGTAACCGAACTCCTCGGCAATTCTAATGGCAGCCTCTCGAAGTTCAGTTCTCGTGGCAGAAGAAATTCCGGGAGACGGAGACTCCTCTATAATTTTCTGGTGCCTTCGCTGGGTTGAACACTCTCTCTCACCAACGTGGGCGTGATTACCATGTTCATCACCGATTACCTGGACCTCCACATGCTTGGGTTGATGAAGATACCGCTCCAGGTAAAGGTCACCCCTTCCAAACGAGACCTCGGCCTCCTTCGTGCTGGATTTGAACCCGTCAATTAGCTCCTGCTCGTCCTGGACCAACCTCATACCTCTGCCCCCGCCGCCGAAAGCGGCTTTTAGTATGAGCGGATAACCCAGCCTTTCGGCTTCCTCTTTGACTTCCTCGACCTCGGAAATGGCGCCTTCGGTCCCCGGAAGAACGCTCACGCCAGCCTGTTCGGCTATCTTCTTGGATTCTAGCTTGTTTCCGGCAAGCTCCAAGACGGAGGAAGTGGGACCGATAAAATTAATATCGTGGCCCTCACAGACTTCGGCGAAATGAGAATCTTCCGATAGGAAGCCGTATCCAGGATGGATGGCATCAGCCCCGCTTATATCGGCTGCCCCGATTATCGTAGGCAGATTTAAATAACTTTCCTCCGGTTCCTTTGGGCCTATACAATATGCTTCGTCAGCAAGCTGAGCGTGGAGTTCGTTTTTATCAGGTTCCGAATAAACGGCGACAGTAGACAACCCGAGCTCTCGGGCCGCCTCGATAATTCGGATGGCTATCTCGCCTCTATTCGCAATCAGTATCTTTTCCAAATTAGCTACCTTCCCGCGAAGCCAGTTTAAATAAATCCTGACCGTATTCGACGGAATCCCCGTCTTCAACGCATATTTCCATTACTTCCCCGCCTTGTTCGGCCTTGACTTCGTTCATTACTTTCATTGCTTCTACAATACATACCGTATCGCCCTCTTCTACCCGATCACCCACTTCAACGTAGGCGGGTTCTTCAGGCGAAGGGCTCCTGTAAAACGTTCCAACTATCGGCGAGGTAATAGATTCTTTTTCTTTCGACTTACCTTCAATTTGCTGATCCGCATCCTGAACCTGTTGATCCGTCTCCTGCTGTCCTGTATCCGATCCTTCTCCCTCTTTCTTAACTCCAGCAGCCCCTCCACTACTTCTTTCGGGGGTTACGTCCTGAGTATCCACCCCACCAGAGTGCAATCTTGGCTCTCCGGCGGAGTTCTTCTTTAACGTAACCTGAAATTCGTCCTGCTGGACGTTAATTTCCGATAAATTGGAACCCTCAAAAAGGTCAATAAGTTCTTTCATCTGTTCAATATTTAAATCCATAGAAACCATTCCCGATGAGCAAAGGATACAAGTGCTGACTTTATCTGTCAACGATTGGCAGAAAAAGTTCCTTATTTCCCCCTGACGTTGCAATAATAAATAACCGAATCTATAATTATCAACAGAATAAACGGGAGAGTGTTGCTTATTGTCCATTGGGTCCCAACTTGTCATACTAGCCATCCTAGTTGCCCTCTCGGGGCTATGTTCTAGTTCTGAAACTGCCATCACTTCCCTCAGCCAGGTAAGAGTTAGACTACTTAGCAATAAATACCCGGACAAATCTAAAGCACTTAAGGTACTTGCTAACGAGCCAAACCGCCTGATAACTTCGATCTTAATTTTAAATAATCTGGTAAACATCGGTGCCAGTTCCATAGCAACTTTATTGTTTCTCCAGATCCTGCCAACGGGCATTTCGTCATTTCAGAAGGGGATCATCACGACATTAACAATGACATCTATCCTGCTCATCCTCGGTGAAATAACCCCGAAGAACTTCGCCAAAAATAATTCGGAAAAGTATACCCTGACGATAATCAATTACGTTTATTACAGCTCGGTATTCCTCAAACCTTTCATAGTTGGGTTCCAATCTCTGTCGGATAAAATCTTAAACCTCTTTAACAAGGAGTTCACTCACAGGGAACCAACCAAGGTAAGCGAGGAAGAGCTAAAGAGTTTGATAGACATTGCCCAGGAACGAGAATTGTTCAGCAGCCAGGAAGGGGAAATGATAAAGAGGATTTTCAGCTACGATGACTTAACCGCCGACGAAGTCATGGTCCCGAGGACGGAAACACATACGATAGACGCCAACTGCACAATAGATGAAGCGAGAAAATTGGTTTCGGAATACGGGCACTCCCGTTATCCAGTGCGGGACGGTCAGATAGATGAAATAATTGGTATACTTTATTCGAAAGACCTGCTAAAACATTCGGAAAGTCCGGACCTTTCCGTCAGAGAGATATTGCGTCCCGTCTACTATACGCCGATAACCAAACCGATAAACGTTCTACTGAGGGAATTCCAGGAAAAAAAGATTCATTTAGCCATCGTACTGGACGAATACGGAGGTATGGCGGGGATAATCACGCTGGAGGACATCCTAGAAGAAATCGTCGGAGAGATCGAAGACGAGTTTGACGTCCACGAAGAAATGATAGAAGAATTAAGTAACGATCAGGTCCTGGTCAACGGAGAATGCGAAGTAAAAGAGATCAACAGATCGCTCGATTTAAACCTACCCGAGGACAGCGTAACTATCGGCGGACTTTTGATAGATCAGCTCGAGGATATTCCGGACACCGGAACGGAACTAACGATCAACGATGTAAAAATCACAATAGAAAAAGCCTCCAAGCGCCGAATAAAGAAAGTAAAGTTTCAGCTGCCCGGGGACTGAACCCTGAAAACTCAACGGAGAAAATCTTTATGGCAAATTCCTATCTTCAAAGTAGCAAAACCTTTGCGATCATTGTATTATTGTTGGTCTGCTCGATTCTGACACCACCCATCGCAAGTGAGGCAGAGCAAACCGAATATCAAATTGAGGCAAATTTAGTGGATGAGAAGAAGTTAATCAAAGGCCGGGAACGGGTTAAATTCACCAATTCACTCGACCAGCCGGTTTCAGAAGTAGTCTTTCTCCTGGAAGGTAACCTTTATCGTAAACCTAACCCACACTTAAGCAAAGTGAATACCGATTCCAACTACCCTGCTGGATTCGATCCTGGCTGGACAGAGGTAGAGGAAATTACGGGACCGGCGGAGCAAGAATTGCCCTATACTCTGGAGAGCCTTCCACCTTCCTCCCAGACCTACTCCCTGGAGGACACGTTCGTCAGGGTTAAGTTGCCGGAAAAACTGGAGCCCGGCGAGGAGACCTCGATCTCTCTCCAGTTTTCTACAAAGGTTCCGAGAAAGAAGGTCGGGGACGAAGAGTATTTTCAGAAAGTTTACACCTGGAGGTTCGGCTGGTACCCCACTCTGGCGCCGGCGGAATGGTGGAAGGGTTATGATAGGGAAGTCTATAGTCAAATAAAGCTACCGAGTGCCAATTATAATGTTCAGTTGGACGTACCAGATGATTTCGAAGCAGCTGGAATGAACCCCGAAGAAATGAAGGAAAGAGGTAACTCAAATAGAAAGGTACTCGACCTGAAACTCCCTGAAGCTCGGTCCTTCCCACTGGTTGCAAGCTCGAAGTTTCGCAGTCATACTGAGGAATTTAAGGAATATACTATCGAAGTACTTCATTTTCCGGGCTACCAGGAACGAGCAAGGTTAATTGCTTCCTACGCAAACGAAATATTAAGCTACTATTCCGACCGGTTCGGTAATTACAAGCGAGAAAAACTAACGTTCACCCAGAATCCCGTGTCCGGGTACTTCGGCATGGCGGCTGACGGCGTGATTTCCCTCGGCAATTCGTTCTTCGAGGAGAAGGATCTAGCGCTCTCCTCTATCACTAACAGGCTGGCAGAATACTTAATCGCCCACGAAATAGCGCACCAGTGGTTCGGAATAGGAGTGGGAGCAAATCTAAACTCTCAAAACTGGATCAGCGAGGCTTTTTCCGAGTACCTCGCCCTGCAATACTTCCACAATAAGTATCCCGAATACGAACCGAACCTATTTCGGTTCGAACGCGACGGATTGATCAGAAACGCGATCGAATCACAGCTGGGTTACATAAATCTTCGCGCCCACACTTTCGAACTACCTTACATCATAAACTTTCAGAAAGGGTTTGATGAAGCAATAATAAAACCTCTGGAAGAAGTAGAGTACGGCAACGCGTACCAGACGAGAGTTTACAAGAAAGGATACATGGTTTTACGGTCCCTGGAAGGGATCATCGGAGAGAAAAAGATGGAAGAGTTCCTGAACTTTGCTTACGAAGAATATCAAACGGATACCATTGACGTAGAGACACTGGCCGCTAAAGCCAGGAATTTAGATAAAGGAGAAATTCCTGATAACTTCTTCCAGGAATGGCTCTACACTTCCGGTCATATTGATTATGGAATTGAAGGATTTTCCACGGAAAAGCTGGATTCCGGTAAATATTCCAACGAAGTAACGGTAACTAAATCCGGAAAACTTACTGCCCCGGTAAAACTCCAGGCGTCTCTTACCTCGGACAAAAAAGTCGAAAAAACTATTACACTCGGCGGAGCAAAGAAGACAATCTCCTGGAAAACCAACCGGAAGATAAAGAGGGTCTCTATAGACCCGGATAGCTTCGTAATGGATACGAACCGGCTCAACAATCACTTCCCGAGGAAGGTAGATGTCTCTCTCGGGGAAAACAGAATGCCTTTAGACGCTTACTTCATCCTAGTTGGACCCGGGACTATCTCGGGAAGAACGCCGAATAAATTTAGCTGGTCCGTTGGTCCGGGCTCTGCCCGCGGAAGAGTTAATCTAAATAGAAATCTTTCTTTAACCGGAGGAATATCGCTTGATGGCAATAGCCTATCGGAACTAAATGTAAATGGCTGGGTTGAGTCCAGGTTTGACTTCTGGTCTAATCCCGAAACGGGATCCGCCAGCAAATACTGGTCCCAGAATCGATCTCTCAATTTAAGGCTGGAGCGTTTCACGGGAAAGGGGAACCGGACGTACAACTTAATGGGAATAGGAGCCCAACTATCACAGAGCCTAACGGATAACTGGAAACTAGAGGTTAATGCTGACTTCAGCCTGGAGGGAGACGCCAGATTTTCCTTTTCAGCTCGGGAAACCGCAAGGTTGTTCCCAAATATTTACCTCAATTTTTCCTCGAACCTGGGATTCGGTCCGGGAGGCCTACCTCCACTTTTGAAATTCAACCTGAAAGAGTTAAAAAGTTATGGCGAGTGGCGAACCGATCCCACCGGTAGCCCGGGATGGCAGAGCTTTACCTATCCCGGAAATTACAAGGTATTCACCAAAACTTCTCTGGACTTTCCTATCTCCAAACGGGAGAATCTCTTCATTGGAAACCTGGCTTTAATAACTCAGGTAAATCAAAGCTTATTTATTTCCGGTGGAGCTACCTGGAATTCTCTAAATGGTATCAGTTTCGATAACTTTAAGTTCGAAGGCGGAGGGAAACTTACCGTAAAAGGTAAGACCCTCGGAGGGCTACTGCCCTTTGATTTAGCCGTTGGCTATGCTTATCATGGTCAGGATACGGGTAGACCTTTCTTCAACTTTTCCCTTGGTTTTTAGGAGGAGAAATGGAAATTTCTTATCGCTGGTTAGCTGATTTTCTCGATCTGGAAATATCGGAAGAGGCCGTTGAAGACCACGCCGAATCTTTGACGATGGCTGGGGCAGAGGTCGAGAGTATAAGTTATGTTAACCCACCCTCGGAATTGATAGTGGGAAAAGTAACGAACCTTTCCCTCCACCCTGACGCCGACAATCTTTTCCTGGCGGAGGTCGATCTGGGAAACGAGACCCTCTCCACTATTACGGCAGCCGGAAATCTCTACGAGGGAGCCCTGGTTCCACTGATAACCGCTCCTGGTGAAACCCCGGAGGGTGACAAAATAGAACCACAGACGTTCAAAGGTGAAAAGTCGGAAGCGATGTTGTGTTCGAAAGAAGAACTGGGGCTGGAGGAGAAATCTTCGGGTATCTGGGTTCTGGATGAGGAGAGGTTTTCCCCCGGTGACGATCTCCTGGAAGAACTCGAATACGACGATTACGTGCTCGATTTCGAGATTACTTCGAATCGACCGGACCTGCTGAACATTGAAGGTATAGCCAGGGAACTGTCCGTACTTACGGGGAAGGACTTACATGCTCCGGATCCTAAATTCGAGCCGGGCCAGCCGGCCGAAGTCGAGATAGAGATAGAAGACCCGTCCGACACTCCAAGATACAGCGCGAGAACCCTATCGAACGTAGAGATAACTTCCTCTCCTCCCAAGATTCAGCACCGACTTGCAAAGATCGGTCTCCGGCCCAAAAACAACGTTGTCGACGCCACTAACTACGCGATGATTGAACTGGGTCATCCGCTGCACCCGTTCGACCTGAATCGAATAAAAGGAAAAACAATTAAGATAAGGCGCGCAAAAGAAGAGAGATTAACTACCCTGGATGGTGAAGTGAGAGAGCTCAGTCAGGAAAATCTCGTCATAGCTGACGAGTCCGGCCCTATTGCTCTGGCAGGTATAATGGGTGGACAATTGACGGAGGTAACATCGGATACAGACCAGGTTCTACTGGAGGGTGCCTGCTTCGAGGGGGCGAGAATTCGTCAGTCAGCTCAGGTTTTGGGACTCACCACTGACGCCTCAAAGAGGTTCGAGAAAGGCATGGACCCCGAGAAAACGGTCCGAGCAATAAACAGGGCTACGGAAATACTAGGAGCGCAGAATTCCTTCGAATCCGGATCGGAGGTTGCGGATCAGTACCCGGCGCCACCCGAACCGAAAGAAATCGAGCTGCGCAAAAGCAGGGCCGAATCTCTAATAGGAATAGACCTGGAAATGGATGAAATGGAGCGGATTCTAACTGGCCTGGGCATTGAGACAACCCGGGAAAGCAAGAACCGGTTTTCGACCAGCCCACCTCTCTCCAGAGTCGATTTAACAAGGGAAATAGACCTGATCGAAGAGATAGCTCGAATCCACGGGTACGACAAAATCCCGGAGACACCCCCCGAGTCCGGAAAAGTCAATCTGCATTCCTCCAAAAAAGAAAGGGTTACGGAGAAAGCAAAGACAATCCTCACCGGACTTGGCTTCTACGAAGCCCTGAGTCCAGGATTTTCCTCGGAAAACGAACTGGGAGATGAGGAACTCGTGCAGTTGAAAAACCCGATGGGAAACAAACGGGGAAGCCTTCGGTCAGAAATTTCTTCCGGCCTGATTTCCTTTGCCGAACGGAACTTTCAGGAGGGAACCGATTCCATAAAGCTATTTGAAATCGGTAAAGTATTCCGGTCCCGCGACGATATGACCGAAGAAACAAGCAAACTCGGTATGTTTCTCGGGGGAAGAAGATACGAGGGAGTCGACCAGAAGGAAAGTTACGATTTCTGGGATCTAAAGGGCGCCCTGGAGGACTTCTTCGAATCCATTTCCGTATCCGGGTACAAATTTGATCCGGGAGGTCCGGACTACCTTCACCCCGGGAGGAAGGCTAACATTATTCTGGCTGGCGAACCAATAGGCTTTGCAGGTGAGCTTCATCCCGATCTGGCCGAGGAATACAACCTGCCGGATAGAGTTTATCTCGCGGAGTTAAATTTCGTCAGTATAGTCGAGTCAGCCAGTTTCGAAGATCATTACGAAGAACTTCCAAAATTCCCTTCCTCGAAACGTGACCTCTCCCTAACGGTGCCCGAGAAAATCCAGGAGAGCGAAATCCGTAATGTCATCCTGAATAGATCCAGAGTCGAAGAGACCTATCTCTACGACGTCTATCAGGGCGAACAAATTGAAGAAGGGAAGAGAAGCCTGACGTACGAAATCACATTCAGGGATTCGGAAAAAACTCTGAGCGACGAAGAGGTCGACAAAATAGTAGACGAAATCAAACAAGAGCTCGACCGAAAGGGGATCGCGTTGCGTGAATAAACGGAAACAGGAATTCACTACGGGCAGTTCGGAAGAGACCAAGAAAGTCGGGAAGAATCTCGCCAAAAAGTACGGACCAAATAGGATATTTTGTTTATTTGGTCCCCTCGCGGCAGGGAAAACCACGCTGATAAAAGGCCTGGCGAGGGAACTGGGAATTGAAGAAACTATCGTATCGCCTTCTTACGTACTGCTCCGGGAATACGAGGGAGAATCTCCCCTGTTCCACCTGGACCTGTTCAGGATTCAATCCGAGGAAGAATTCGTAGAGGCTGGGCTGGACGAGTTCCTTCTGGAACCGGAAGGAGTTGTCGCAATAGAATGGGCGGACCGAATAAAAAATATACTGCCTGATAACAGAGTTGACGTTAATATCGAACTGGTAAGAGAAGAAAAGCGGATAATCAGAACTCGTTTGGTAACTTGATTGAGACAGTTGACCCGAATATAATTTTTTTGCCATTTTGCCGAGGTGGCGGAACTGGCAGACGCGCATGGTTCAGGTCCATGTGGACATTTTTTAAGTCCGTGCGGGTTCAAATCCCGCCCTCGGCACCAGACTTTTTCATCTCCCGTCCCGGATTTCCTCTTTCAGCAACCGGACTATTAATTAAAATCTCGTTCTCCTATAATTATTCCACCACAGGAGGAAAATAAACATGACAAAGCCAATTGTCCTGAAGAAAGGGGTCATAGTAGCCGGTCATCCCAGAAGTGGAACATCTCTTGCTTGCCAGCTCGTCGAAAGCAGCGGCGTTTCCTTCCCCAATGACTTCGAAGGCGACGAATACAACCAGGCGGGGTATTACGAGATGGCTCTAAGTAAAGAGGTTTCGAAGGAACTAATTAACGAGGCAATGACGGAAGAAAATACAGGTAAGATGAATAAGGTAATAAAACGGTTGAACGACCATAAAGGCTGGAGCGGCTTGAAATTAGTCAGAGTTCCGGCTCTCTTCTTCTATCGCCACGTAGCTGAAGATCTCAAGATGGTGGGGATATTCAGAAAACCGGCAAACGTAAAGGCAAGCCTGTTCAAAAGAGGTATCGGGGAATTCCCGGTTTCCTGGAAGAAAAATGCAAATGCTTTGATCGCTGGCTACGAAAACGTAGAGGACAGTATACTAATAAGCTACGAATCCCTTCTGGACCGAGAACCTCATATAGAAGAGGGTTTTGAAAAAATAGGCCTAAACGTCGACACTTCTCTCATCGATTCCGACCAACAGACCCAGCAAAACAGCAGGGTAATGGTGACTGAAACTGAACGCAAGCTATACGAACGACTGAAAGAGCTGGAGCGGGAAAGTTGCTCCAAAACAGGATCCCGCTGGCATAAATTTAAGGCGTAATTTTTTACCTCTCAGCTCGGACACTCAGTTAATCTCGGATCAGCTGTTAAAAACTGATAGCTATTCCAGCCGAGAAGAAACTCTGAGCCATTTTCTCGGTACGTAGAGGTTGCCTTCTTCGTCCTCTTTTCCGTATTTTTCCAGAGCTGGAGCAACGGCATTCTTCAGGGCATTTTGCGCCTCATCCACGGGATAACCGTGCAGCGCTCCAACCGCGTAGTTCTTGAAACCGCTTATATACTCCCAGGCTTCCCGATAGAGGGGTGCCGTCAATTCTTCTACCTCGTAAACTTTTAACCCTGCTCGGTCAACCAGTTCACGATAGTGGGATATGGGCAAAAACTTGCTTGCTTCAGCCCGTTTTTTACTTTTACTTCGCTCAATTCCCCTTTCTCGAAGAAACTTAACGGCCCTTTTGACTTTATACCTGTAAAAAGATTTTGTATCTTCCGGCCTTGCTCCCTCGTAAAAAGCGGTATTGAAGAAAAACCAGCCACCTTCTT
>CAZYPS010000007.1:0-40437 GCA_964649445.1 uncultured Thermotogae bacterium
ATCATTGTAACTTTGCCCGGGAGACAACTGCCAGTATTACGAGCCCTATCATAAATCATGGGTAATGAATACTAAAAGTTTAAATTATAGTTCTGATTTTTTATCTAAGAAATCTTCCCGATCCAGGAAAGATTTCTGGGTCCCCCTATTTATCGTAGAAATAGCCGCGTATCTGTTGGCTTTTTTTATAGCCTTCTTTAAATCAAGCCCCTCAGCCCAAAAAGTACTTAAGGAGCCTATAAAAGCATCGCCAGCACCCGTAGTGTCAACCGGATCTACGGCAGGAGCTGACAGGTTAACTGCTTCCTTATCGTTTACTAATAGGCTACCCTCTTTCCCTAGAGTCACTACTACGTTTTGGATACCCTCCTCCACCAGTTCACGGGCTCCTTTTTTTGCGTCTTCCAGTGAATCGACCGAGGAATTAGTTATAGTTTCCAGTTCAGTTTCATTCGGGGCAAATATGAATAGCCCGGTTAAGTATTTAACTTCCAGTTGGGCCGCGGGAGCGGGATTTAATATTACGGGCGTATTGACTTCTGTGGCCTTTTTTATGGCATAGTAAACTGTATCTTTCGGGATCTCTAACTGCAGGACCAGTAGGTCCGAACTGGCAATTTCCTCGGTTGCTTTATCAACATCTCCTTTGCTTACGTGAGAGTTAGCACCGGGAATGATGAATATCCAGTTGTCCCCTTCTTCATTCACGAAAATGGGCGCTACTCCGCTACTCTCATCGCCAACCATTTCCACGTGATCGGTACTAACGCCATTATTCTCAAAATTCTCAATGGTCTCGGGCCCAAACATATCATCCCCCACTTTGGTCACCATATTGACCTCGGCTCCTAGCCTGGAGGCGGCGACTGCCTGATTTGCCCCTTTGCCTCCAAATCCCATCTCGAAATCTTTCCCAAAAATAGTTTCTCCTTTTCTGGGCATTCTGTCCATGTAAGTAATGAGATCAACCATATTACTACCAACTATGGTAACTTTTGCTGATTCCCCTCTTTTCAAATTTATTCACCTCTATCAAAAGGATAGTTCCAACGGTTTCTGGCCGAAAGAATCAAATTCTACTATTTCAATATCTTCTTCCACGGTTTCTTTTTTAAGCAATAATGCAAATGTGGCTTTCTCAGTTAAAGGAAAGGGAACCCAGTGCCAGACGCCCTCGTTCAACAGAATACCTTTGGAACCATCCATGAGAAAAGGAGTCATCTCTGAGGGGTCGGGTTTTTCTCCAGGAGGAGCTAACATAAAAACGCTCACGCCTTTTAAAGGGATAAATGCTTCCTGAGTATTTTTATGGCGTTCCATTTTAGCCAGCTCGAATTCTCTTTGTGGAGCCTCCAAATAGCCTGTAACTGCTTCCTCTCCAAGCTCCTCCAACGAATTTACGTTATGCCAGTAGCACTGTACTCCCTCTACTTCCACTGAAGGATCTCCGTCCGGTTTCTCAATAACTTCTCCAAATCGCTGAACGGTTTCAGAGTTTAAATTACTTATGGCACGATCTAGTTCTGACGTCAATTTCATCACCCCAAAAATTTGTTATTGTTTTAGCGCACCCATGGTTAAACCGCGAACTATGTTTCGTTGTAGGACAAAAGCCAGTACCACAACTGGAAAAGACGCAATAAGAGCCAGCGAAGCAATCTCAGCCCATAGTACTTCATGCCCACCAATCATGTTAGGCAGGACCACGGTGATTGGCATGACAGAATTTCTGGTAAGAATTAGAGCAAAGATAAATTCATTCCAGGAAAAAATGAAGCAAAATAGTGCAGCAGTCGCCACTCCCGGCGCTACGAGTGGAAGAGCTATTTTATAGAAAGCCTGGTACAGATTACATCCGTCAACCCGAGCGGACTCTATTAACGAATAAGGAAGTCCTTCGAAAAACCCTTTGAGCAGCCATACAGCAAAAGGAATATCAATTATTGAGTGGATAAGAATCATTCCCAGATAAGAATCCAGTAAACCCAGATTTCTATACATCAGGAAAATCGGCAAGGCCACAGCAACGGGTGGAAGCATTCTTATGGATAGAACCCAAAACGAGAGATTCTTACCCCCAACATTGTGATGGGCAAAGCTGTATGCAGCAGGGATAGATAAAACCAAAGAAAAGACCGTAGCTCCGGTTGCAATTATTAAGCTATTGATTATTCCCTGGTAGCCTCCCAGGTGCAAACCTTGAATAAAATGGGAAAAGTCAATGCTTTCGGGAATAAATACAGGAGGATAGGTAAAAAATTCATTCTTACTCTTAAAAGATGTGGATAAAACCCAGTATAAAGGGCTCAAGTAAATCAAGGCCACCAGACCCATCAGGACGGACCAACCGTATTTTCTATTACTCAAGTAGTTCATGCTTCCCCCTGTTTCCAGATACGCAAGAAGAGCTGGGCCATAATAATTATAAAGACAAGCTGAATGTACGACATCGCTGCCGTGTAGCCTATCCTAAAGTGCTTGAAACCGGAAAGATACGTGTAGAAAGGAATCGTTTCGGACGAATTTCCCGGCCCCCCGTTAGTGAGGACATAAACTAAGTCGAAAAGTTTTACAGCATCCATTATTCTAATTATTAGGGCAATTGCGATAGATCGTCTTAGTAAAGGTAAAGTTATCCGAAAAAAGGTCTGGAACCGACCAGCCCCGTCTACCCTCGCAGCCTCATAATACTCTATCGGTATTGATTGCAGTCCCGCTAGCAACACAAGCATCATGAAAGGGGTCCACTGCCAGCTATCCACGGCAATAATAGAGGGAAGAGCCAAAGCTGAGCTTCCCAGCCAGTTAAAAGTTCCCAGACCTATTTTGTCGAGAAGAAAATTAAGTGGCCCATAGTCGTAATTATATATCATCCGAAAAGTAGTGCCTGCAACTACAGGCGCTAAAATAGATGGTAAGATGAATACTGATATCAGGAATCCCTTGCCAGGAAACTTCCGATTGAATAACAAAGCTAATCCTAACCCCAGAAGAAATTGTATACTAACGCCAATTAGCACCTTATATCCTGTATTGAGCATACCGTTCCAGAATCGGGAATCGCTAAAAAGCTGAAGGTAATTTTGACCGCCAACAAAATGGCGGGGAGTGCCAAAAGCTAGGTTCCATTCGTTAAAACTGAGAAAAAGCGAGTATATCAGGGGAAAAATAGTCATTACCAGCAAAAATATTACCACAGGCAATACAAACAAATAAGGAGCAAAATCTTCACTCAAAAAATACGCCATCTTTGTCTTCATTATAAATCCCTTTTATTTTCTTAATATGAATAGGGGTACAGAAGGGACAAACCCCCTGCACCCCTAACTTATTGTTAGTCCAACTTACCAGAGACCTGCTTCTTCCCAGCTCCTCACTAATTTTTGATAAATTTCCTTCTGAGCTGAAACACCGAATCTATTTGTGATGCTTTCCCATTCACTTGCGGCATCCTTCATAGCCTCTTCCGCCGTCTTTTCTCCCTGAATTGCTTTTTGTATCTCCGAAGACAAAGCCGTCTCGTATTGATTTGCCCCTGGCATTAACGGTTCAGGATAGCCCCGTTGTAAGTTGGTTTTGACTGCATCGAGATACCTTTGTGCCTGGGCATTGCTGGGGAACATCTCGTATTCTTCTGGCTTATTCAGATGTGACAGTCTGTAAGGATCTAACCCCGTTTTTGCGGTTGAGACGTCGTCTATACTGGTTTGAACTGAAACGTACTGGATAACCTGGTAAGCCTTCCATGGGTGGTCGGAGTCCGAGTTAACTCCAAGAACTCTTCCACATGGCATTGCAGATCTCCAGTAAACTTCTCCGTCTTTTTCAACTCCCGGTATGTGAGAGTAACCAACTTTTCCAACTACCTGGGATTGCTCGGGGTCAGCTGCCTTTTTCCCCACGTCCGCCCACTGAATAACCATGGCTGTATCTCCGTTTAAAAACACGTTTTTCAGCTCTTCGTAACCGAGTGCCAGGTAATTCGGCGGGAAGTATTCTGAGATTTCAATTAGATCCTTGGTTGCCTGTATGCCTGCCTCGGAGTCAAGCTGAGGATCCATGGTTTCGGGGTCGAAATACTTTCCTTCGTAAGAAGCGAACCTGTTTAGCCACCAAGCCCAGAGCCAATCCCTGTTACCGTAAGAAGCTGCGCCGTAGAAGTCTTCTTCAACAGTTTCACCGGCAAGTTTTTCGCCCTTTTCTCTCGCGAAGAATTCAGCTATATCCTTATACTGTTCCCAGGTTTCGGGGGGCTGAAGCTCGTATCCATATTCTTCTTTGAACGCTTCTTGTTCGCTCTCGTGATTGAACAGGTCTTTCCTGTAGTAAAGAAGGAGAACGTCCCCGTCATAAGGAGCAGCGTAAATTTCTCCCTGAAACTTCGTGTAAAATTCTCTGAACCCCGCGGCTACGTCGTCTAATTCGAGGGAAAGCTTTTCATTGTATTCCCCAAGAGGCATAATATGTTCGTTTTTTGCATAATCCCCCAGAAGCTTAGGGTAGAAAGTAATAATATCGTAAGCACCTGTATGGCTTACGAATTCAAGTTTTTCCTTCTCATAAACGGAGGCAAACGGTACACCCTCCACGCTCAGATCGACGTTAAACTTTTCTAATATTTCGTCCTGATACCACTCAAAGGGTTTCTGGTTGTGTCCTGCATCACCAATTACCGTTAATTCTACTGGTTTTTCCTCGGCTTGTAAGACAAAAGCCGAGCTAAAGACCATCAAGAACGATAATATAACTAGTAGAGCACTCTTATGGCAGTTTAACGTTTTCATTTTTACCTCCTTAAATTTAATTTTTTAATCTAGCAAATAGTGCAATTCCCCCCGTTTGAGAGAGGTGAATGCGAAAGTTTTAATTTGAGGTAATAGTAAAGAACTAAGGACCGGGAGTTACCTTTCGCTCTATTAAGGTAATAAACCGGCCCTTTAAATGCCCTAGTTACGGGCAGGAAAGACTAGTATGATTACACCTCCTTTAGAGAACCACAGCTTTGTCAAACAAAATAACAAACTTTCAAAATTTTTTCAAATTTCTCTGTCATCAGAATTACCCTATAGCTCTTTAACTTTCTCAGAATATAAACGTCTACAAAAAATCTCTGAGGGGATTGGATAAAAAACTTAGAAGGGGCAAGATTATCCAGAAGAGCACGGAATAAATAGCTGAGGCAAGTCGAAAAAGTTTGGAAATGAAGGAAGAGGATTATAATAGAAAAACTAACGGCGAGGTTAAAAAGAAGTTCTGTCAATAATTCTTAATTCTTCAGACTTCGGGAAAAGGTAACCTCATCACACTAGAAACCAGAGAGAAGTCCAATCCTTGCTCGGTGAATACCGTTGGGATTTTTGTGGTGGTTACCCCGGTACGCACTGATATTTCGGAAAAAACACTCTCTAACTGAAAATTGGTATTTCAAATAAATTTAGACTTTTCAGGAAGAACACAGTAAGCTGAAACAAAAAATAAACTATCCTAACTTTCTCTTTCCTGGATGTGAGGTCCGGTCTGAAATGTGATGGCTTTCGTATTAATGAAGCTGTCGACGATCTTTTTGCGCCCGGAATAAAGGAGTCGTTGCAGTGTTCCCCTGGAAACCCCCATTTCATCAGCCGCTTCAATCTGATCCATCCCTTCTTTGTCACATAGCCTCATTGCCTCAAGCTCGTCCAGGTCAACTTCCGTAATATCCAGCTGATTTAATGGGACTCCTGCAGGCTTAAATACCTCCGACCCGTCGAACTTCCGGCATCGTCGCATTTTCTTTCTTCGCGGCATAACAATTGTAAATATATCGAATGACACCAGAGGGTGCAACTATTGAGGACTACTTTTGCAACTACCCGGGATAAAAGTTATTCTTTTCTCTAACTCGAAGGTCGAAAGGGGCTATTATTAAAACTACCAGATTCCTCACGCTAATTCTGATTATCATTCTGCTGACCCTGACTTTTTACCAGGCGTCAAAAAGAATCAACTGGGATTTAAGGACAAAACAATACTCCATAGCGGTCAGGTATGAAGACATCGAGCGGTCGAGTTCCCTCTACGGAGAAACGGAACTGGGACTTGTCAAAAGATTGAACCGATCCGGGAATCACCTGGTTCTATTTCGAACTGATCTGGGACTCGAGCGGGGGTTTGTCAGGCCTAATTTAATAGACAATCTGAAGAAAGAGGGAATAACCCGGGGGGTTGAGGTATCAAATCTCCAGCTGGCAGATGGGAAAGATTTTCGGCAAATACTCGATTACTTGAATCTAATCGAACCGGAATTCGTCGTCCTCAGAGGTCTACGAGAAGTAGACATCCCCAATTCCCTCGCAAACTGGCTTCGCCGAAACGAAGTCATCCTGGGTACGGTGGAATTTAGGAACAGGGAAACAACGGAAAAGCTGGTGGGGGAACAAAGCCTCGACTGGGTAAGGCTCCACAGAGTGTTTGACAAGGAAGTCGGAACCCTTACCCCGGTTGAAAAGGAGGCAAGATACGAGCGAGCTATTCAGGAAAGAAATATCGGTGTAATAGAATACAGACTATCATTGAATCAAGAGCTGGATACTCAGATAGAAATTCTCAACGCCATCCAAAATGAGTTGGGCAAATCAGGTTATCAAATCGGATCGATCGGAGACGTCCGAGGAGCTGACAAGGGGATAGAGACCCCGCGCTGGCTGATCCTAACACTTATCGTCGTTTCTTCGGGGCTTCTTGTCCGTATTCTACTGACTGGCGAAGTTTCTCATTTAATTCTAATCTCCTGGTTACTTGCCTCGGCTATCGCCGGAGCCCTCGGCCTCCTCCTTTACCCAACCCTTACCAGACAGGCGGCTGCACTGATTCTGGCAGTGTTTATCCCTATCGGGGGATACAAGTTGGTTAGGGAGTACGGACTGACGTTTAAACCCAAACGAAACTCGCTACACCCTTTTCTCGACCTTATCTGGATCACGGTTTTCTCGACCATCGGGGGACTGGTAATTTCGAGTATCCTCCTGGACGAATCGTTCGTGTTGAAACTCCGGCAGTTTAGAGGAGTAAAAGTAGCCCTGTTTTTACCCCTGCTTTTGCTTGTTTTCGCGGCCCTTTATCGAGAAGAAATTAGTTTTTCAGACATAAAGTTCGATTACAAAATCGGGATCGGTGGCACCGTCCTCCTTGGTCTTTTCCTGTTTTTGCTCTTCCGGAGCGGAAATTTCACATTTCTCAGAAGCGGCGACCTGGAAGAAGCAATTAGAAGATGGCTCGAGAACACCCTGTACGTAAGGCCCAGATTTAAAGAGTTCGTTCTCGGGTACCCAAGTTTGCTTGCGTGGCTCTATATTGCCGGTCGGTACGGCAAAAAATTTCACTTTTGCAAGCTCGCGCTGCTGCTAATAGGATTTATGGGTCAGATATCCGTCATTAATACTTTTTCCCATATTCATACACCCCTCATTGTATCCTTAATCAGAACTGGAAACGGACTAGCAGGGGGGCTAATTCTGGGAGGTATCTCCCTCGCCGTTATCTTAGGGGGTGAATACGTTTGGAATCTCCAAAAAGGATAACCATAGCGGGTTACTACGGTTTTGGAAACCTGGGAGATGAAGCAATCTTGACTTCACTGATTAGTTCACTCCGAAGTCGATTTGGGGAAGAGCCAGAAATTCTCGTCCTGAGCAACGACCCTGAAAGAACGGAAAAATCTTACGGAGTGAATGCCGCCAACAGATGGAACCCTATAACCGTATTCCGTACACTAAAAAACAGCGATGTTTTTATAAGCGGAGGCGGGGGATTGCTTCAGGACAGAACAAGCTGTATTTCTCTCTGGTACTATCTTGGCTTGATATATCTAGCCCGAATCCTCTCCGTCCCAACTTACGTTTTTGGACAGGGTATTGGTCCGATCAATAAGAAATACAACGAACTCTTATTCAGGGGAGCAGTACCTGGAATCAAAGGTTTTCACGTCAGGGACAATCGAAGCGCAGAACTTTTAAAGTCATTTGGCGTTGAAGACGATAGATTAATTGTCGGAGAAGACCTAGCTTTTCTGCTTTCCGGGAACGACGCCCAAATAGGTGGGTACCTTAATTCTCCGGAAAGAGAAATTGTCGGAGCGGCGCTAAGAAGTGACATAGAAGGACGGTCTGACGTTCTGAGGGCAGTCTCAAGCGGACTGGACATGTTGTACGAAAAATTCGGCGTTAGCATAGTCCTTTTTTCCACAAATTCTCTCTCTGACAAAGATATTAACACCGATCTCCAGAACTCTACGGATGCGCCCTGCAAAATCATCGATGTCGATCATCTATCACCGGCTCAGCTCGTTAAAATGATGAGGGGACTGGAACTGGTCATCGCCGGAAGGTTACACGCCCTGATATTCTCGCTTCTGAGCGTCACCCCGGTTCAGAGTATCAGTTACGACCCAAAGATGGATCTGCTTATAGAAGAGTTAAACGAACTGGAGGAAAATCACGATTTCTCAATCTGGCAACCGGATGATCTGATAAATGCTACTGATTACCTGTCTGACCTCGAGTCAATTTATCGGGAAAGACCGGAATTAAAAGAGAAAGTCTTCAGTGCGAAAGACGGGATTACTTCGAGGGGGGAAAAGAAACTGGATGAGGCACTCAACTGGGTCAAAGAGGAGTTAGCAGGTGAAAGACGATCGGGATAAGGAGAATAAGTTTTCGATCCACGAACCCGTAATGGTGGACGAGGTGCTGAGTTACTTGAACCCCGGAAAGTCGAAGGACGGGGTATTCGTCGATGCTACTGCTTCCACCGGAGGTCATTCAATAGAGATAGCCCAGCAACTGGGAAAGGACGGAACTCTTGTAGGACTCGATTTAGACGAAAAAAGTCTGGAAGTAGCAAAGGACCGTCTTGCGAGTACTCCCCCTCAAATAAATTTATACCAGGCAAATTACAAAGACATGAATCTCGCTCTGGAAGCAGCAGGTAAGACGAACGCGGACGGGATACTGTTCGACCTGGGGTTTTCCTCCTTTCAGATAGACGAACCCACCAGGGGATTTTCTTTCCAAACTGACGGACCTCTGGACATGAGAATGAACCCCGACGGAGAGACTACCGCCGAGGAGATCGTAAATAATTACTCGTTCGAGGAGCTAAAACGGATAATTACCAGATACGGCGAGGAAGACTGGGCGGACGGAATAGCCGGGAAAATCATTGAACGTCGAAAAGAAAAGAGGATAACCACTACCGGGGATTTAGTGGAAATAATAGAATCCGCAATCCCTGAAGGTGTAAAAGCGAGACGAAATCAACACCCGGCAACAAAGACCTTCCAGGCACTGAGAATAGCCGTAAACGATGAATTAGCTAATATCGACCATGGGCTCAAAACGGCGTTCGATTGCTTGGGGGAAAGTGGAGTTATGGTGGTTATCTCCTACCATTCCCTGGAGGACAGAAAGGTAAAAAAGTTCTTCTCGCATAAAGAAAAAGATTGCATATGTCCACCTGATCTGCCCGTTTGTCGATGCGACAAAGAGGCAGAAGCGGAAATTCTGACTAAAGGGGCAGTGCGCCCCACGGAGCAAGAAATCGAGAACAACCCCAGAGCCAGAAGCGCAAAGCTTAGAGCAGCAAGTAAAATAGTAAACCAGTAATAATAAGGTCTGGTAACTATGAGTAGATTTCCCACCTGGGTCCAGGTACTGACGGCAACATTGATAATCCTATCGCTAATTTTCCTTTACCTCTGGCAGGGCTGGCAGGTAATTTACCTCCGAAGAAGGGTTTCGGAACTTGAGGAAGAATTAATCCCTCTCAGAGAAAGGAAAAGGGAGCTTCAGATTGCCGTCGCCCACTATTTCTCCTACGAGAGAATAGAAAAAATAGCTAAGGAAAGACTCGGAATGGTCGAACCAGAGATCAGGGCCGAAGATGATAACACAGAATAAAAATTACCTTGTTCTTTAATTAAATATAACCCAGATCAATTGATCAACCGGGAGAAAAGGTTAGCCTGTGGAAAAACCAATCATCTTCAATCAAACTTAACCGGAATTAGAAACAATAATGATAAATAAAAGAAGACTTTACTTCGTCCTGGCAGTTTTTCTCCTCGGAATGGGATTGGTAATCTGGCGACTGGTTACCGTCCAGATACTCCAGAGACAGGACTGGAAAACCAGGGCTGAAGCCGTCCACGAAAGGAAAATTTCTTTAGCTCCCGAAAGGGGGAAAATCTACGATCGAAAGGGGAGGGTGCTAGCTTTTAACCGCGAAGCCTACGAAATAGCTATAGACTCCCATAATATGACAAAGCCCGAGCTGTTGATTGAGATCCTCAAAGACGAGTTACGGATCAGAGAAACCGAATTAAGGGACAAAATCTATCGGGAATCTTACTTTACCTGGATCGACAGAACAGTCAATTATGAAACAGGGAAAAGAATAGAAGCTCGGGTAAATAACGCCGGTATAGACGGGCTAATCCTCATTGAATCAAGCCGGAGAGTTTACCCCCGGGGTGATTTAGCGGCTCCAATCGTTGGCTTCACAGGTGTAGATGGAGACGGATTGGCTGGGGTAGAGTATTCTCGAAATTCTGTTCTTTCCGGAAAACCGAAAGTCCTGAGAATAACCTACGGGGCAAATAGAGAGCCCTACACGAGAAAAACTCTGGTTGAAGGTCGACCCGGTTACGACGTCCACCTTACAATCGACCTAAAAATTCAATACATTCTTAGAGAAAAATTACAGCGGGGTGTGGAACGGTTCGAAGCAAACCGAGCCTGGGGCGTAGTACTGAACCCAAAGAATGGTGCGGTACTTGGAATGGCAAGTGACGAGAGCTTCGATCCGAACTCCTACAAAAAGTACGACCCCGAAAAGCGGAAAAACATTCCGGTAACGGAAACGTTCGAACCCGGCTCAATCCTCAAAGTTTTCTCCGGGCTCGCCGCCCTGGACCGAGACGTAGTGGAACCGGACACGATAGTCAACGGAAACTCCCCGATCGTCCTTCATGGACACTCAATAAACAACGCCCAGTACCGGGATTACGGTAAAGTCCCTTTCTCAGAAGTAATCAAACACTCGATCAATACGGGAATTATAAGAGTATCTCAAGAACTAGGAGAGCGAAACCTTTACAATTTCTTGACCAAAGTAGGGTTCGGCAAAAAAACCGGAGTGGAGTTACCCGGAGAAGAAACTGGTCAGCTTGAGCACTACAGCGAGTGGTCGGGTTTATCCATAGGGTCGATTCCGATCGGCCAGGGAATCTCGGTGTCGGGTTTGCAACTAGCTGCAAAAATGGGAACAGTGGCAAACGGCGGCAACCTGGTCAAACCGTCGATAATAGAGAAAGTAGAGGACCCGGATGGAGGATCAATTTCTTCTTTGAGTCGGAATAGGACCATCGGGGGTCTGATCGCCTCCAAGGAGTCGGTAAATGAAATGAAGAACATGCTCAGGTCTGTTGTAGAGGACGGCACTGGTCAGGACGCAGAAATACCGGGTTACGGCGTATCGGGAAAGACGGGAACAGCCCAGAAGCCAGCCGAGGGAGGGTACGCCGCGGACAAATATATATCATCGTTTGCCGGTTACTTCCCCGAAGAAAACCCACGATACCTCATATTGATCATTTTAGACGAGGTGGGAACCAGACCCGTCTGGGGCGGTGCAACCGCGGGCAAGGTCTTCAAAGAAGTAGGGACCAGGATAATTAAATCGGTTGAAGACTAGTCCTACTGGAACTCACGTCCCGACTACTTTCCGGATTTTAATTTACAGCAACCTTTAAACCGAAATTATCTCGGCGTAGTTGCCTTTTTTCCGTTACCGGTTAAAATAATCTAGTGGAGGGGGTAAAAATGAAATCTTTTCTATCGAAAAGAGCGAATAATACAGGTCGGTCGGCAATCAGAGAGATATTGAAATACACCCAGGAACCCGAAGTAATTTCGTTTGCCGGTGGGTTGCCAAAGCCGGATACGTTTCCACGAGAGGGCCTGGCTGAATCCGCCGCTCGTCAAATCCGGAACAATTACAAAAAGTCCTTGCAGTACGGAACCACGGAGGGGATAGAGGAGTTCCGACTGGAGATGGCATCCTGGCTCTCAGAATTCGGGCTTGAGCTGGAACTAGAGAATATTATCGCTACCAACTCTTCCCAGCAGGCGATAGATCTAGTCTGTAAGACTTTTCTGGATCCCGGCGATCTAGTTTACTGTGGTCTTCCTACCTACCTCGGGGCAGTTCAAGCTTTTGACACTTTTCAGGCTGAAAAAGTCGGTGTGCCCTTAGAACAGGATGGAATGGATCTGGAAATTCTGGAAAAGAAAATAAAAAAATCGCAATCAGGTAACAAAAAAGCCAAGTTTATCTACGTCATCCCTGACTTTCAGAATCCAGCTGGAGTCACGTTAAGCAAGCAGAAAAGAAAAAAGTTATTAAATATCGCTGAAGAATACGACCTATTAATAATTGAAGACACACCTTACTTCGGAGTTAGGTTTTCCGGCAACTTCAAGAAACCCATAGGGGCTTACGACGAAAAGGGCCGGGTAATAACAATTGCTTCGCTTTCCAAAATTCTTTCTTCCGGAATGAGGCTGGCCGTAGTGGCAGGACCGTCCGAATTACTCGCCAACCTGGTGACAATGAAACAATCGACCGACTTATGCACCTCGACAACTACCCAGTGGATCGCCACCGACTGGCTGAAAAACAACAGTCTTTCCGACCACTTAGAGGAACTCAGGACCTATTACAGGGAAAACCGGGACGCCATGTTAGAGGCAATAACTAGATCATTTCCCAAGGACAAGGGGATTTCCTGGACGGAACCAAACGGGGGGCTCTTCATCTGGGTAACGTTACCGGAGGAGGTTGACGCGGATTCAGTATTCGAAAAGGGGTTAGAAGAGAACGTTGCTTTCGTTCCCGGTCACCACTTCTACGTGGATGGCGGCGGACAAAACACCATGAGACTATCCTACTCGCTTTTAACTCCGGAAAGAATAAGGGAAGGTATAAACCGGCTCGGTAAAGTCCTGAAAAATGAACTAAGTCCTATCTCTCATCAGTAGTATCCTGGTGCCAAAGGAGGCTGGTTCTACCATTAAAAGTTCAACTTTGAGGGGTGGAAAAATGCCGGTTCGTGCTAAACTCTTCGTGATTGTCCTTGGTTTAACTTTCCTATTTTCCTGGGTTAGCCCAGCCATCGGGAGTTCAATAGTACAGCTGGAAAAGCTTGCCGATTCGGATTTTATACCGGAGGTAAGGAGGGCTGCCTCCCGCGCTTTGGCTAAAAAGTATATCAACGAAAACACCTCTCCCAGCGAACTTATCGAGATCGCCGAAACCGCCACCACGGATCAGCTCGAGACGGCAGCAATTAAGGCACTGGCCCGACGGTACAGAGACGCAGAGGGGGTCGAGACACTGGAAGAAGCACTAACAAAAGCTAAACAATTAGAAGAGAAGGTCGAGGAGGCTGAACCCCTGGCAGTTCGACGAGCCGCAAGTTCAGCACTTGGGCTTCACTACCTCTCGTTTAACCTCAACGATCTTCAAGGTTACTCAATGGAGAATCTTGAAGATATAGTTGTCGAAGCAAAAGTTGACGGGTTAAGGGAGGCAGCAGCTACAGCCCTCGAATATATCTATCCAAACCACTATTCCGCCGAGGAACTGATCTCTTTCATAAACACTAGTTCTAACGAAACGATAAAGAAAGCCGTAGCCGGTGCCCTGACAATTCGCTATTCGGAACAAATGCCGCCAAACCTTGAACTCGAGAGGCTTCGAGAGATCGCCTCCGATGAGGACAAGATCCATTGGATCAGGAAAGCCGCAGGACGGGCTTTTGGAACACTGGCTTCGGAACAGTTAAGTACTGAGCGGGTGAAAGAACTCGCCCTCTCCGGCACTACCGAAGAAATTAGAGCAGGAGCAGCAGAAGCCTGGGCAAGAGAACTGATCCGTTCCGACAAAACCCAGGAAGAACTGTTGAGAATGGTTTGTGCCGCCACCGGATTTGCACCACCCCCGTATAGGGAAGCAATCACTACGGCCCTTGCCGAGAGAATGTTCAAATCTGGTGTAAACATCTAAGGAGGCTAAGATGAAGGAAGAGTTACCTAAATACGTATTATGCACCCTTATAGTTCTATTATTGGTTAGTTCAGCGAGCTTTGCCCGAGAGACAAATTTACCCCAGGAACCCCTGACAGTTCCGATAGGGGAAACCAATAAACTCTGGGGGATGAGTGAACTTGTTCCCGGAGAACCTGGGGGAGAAGTTCAGTATACCGCAGAGAGTTTTCCAAATACTTTCAACAACCTACTCGGGAAAAAGAAAGAGTCAAAAGCCATAACGAAAATGATCATGGGTGCTGGATTAACCGGAGTAAGTCCCGTTTCCGGCAGAATTGTACCCGCTTTTGCAAAATCCTGGTCTCTATCGGAGGACAAACAGGTATATACTTTCCACCTCAGACGAGGGCTAAAATTTTCCGATGGCCAACCTTTAACGGCCAAAGACGTGGTCTTTACTTACGAAGAACTGATCTTCAATCCAGCGGTCGAAAACGAAAGAAGAGATATCCTCCGAATAAATGGCGAACTGCCCGAAATAGAACTCGTCGACCAATTGACGGTTAAATTTAAACTACCGGAACCACACGGACCGTTTCCCAGGCGAGTCAGTACCGGAATCTACCCAAAACACAAATTTGAAGGGGTTACCGGAGAGGAATTCAACGCCAAGTGGAATAGAGAGATAGCCGCCGAGAATCCCGAAGAAATTGTCGGGGCGGGACCGTTCCAGCTGGAGAAATTCGTCCCTGGAGAAGAAATAGTTATGACCAGGAACTCTCACTACTATAAAGTAGACCTTCAAGGTGCCCAGCTTCCTTACCTGAACCGTTACCGGGTAGTTAAAGTTAAAGACCACGAAGTGGAGCTCCTGAAGTTCGCAAGCGACGAGACGGATTTCCTGCGGCCTCGAATCCGGGATATGCCCTACTTATTGAGCCACGAGGAAGAGGAGGACTGGGATATAACAAAAGGGGAAGGGACACGATCCGGACCGCTAAACGCGGATTTTTTAACTTTTAACTGGAACGTGGACGAGAAAGCCCTGAACGAATTATTTCGGAAGCCTGACTTCAGGCGGGCCGTTTATCTTGCGATCGATACTGAAGAGATAGTCGAAAAAGTATTCAACGGGTTCGGACGCCCCCAATCCGGACCGATTTCCCGCCTCTCCCCTTACCATAAATCCAATATGGAAGAACTGTTACCG
Organism: uncultured Thermotogae bacterium; assembly: GCA_964649445.1. Classification (GTDB taxonomy): domain Bacteria; phylum Bipolaricaulota; class Bipolaricaulia; order M55B111; family M55B111; genus JAGXLP01. The sequence goes on from CAZYPS010000007.1 coordinate 15,296, forward strand.
GATCAATCAAACTCCGAAGAGGCACGAAAGTTACTTGACGAACTGGAAGTCAGAGACACGGATGACGACGGAGTGAGGGAACTCAATACAGGGAATCCAGCCAAGTTTTCAATCGTGGTTAATCGGGAAAACCAGGTGAGGACCAAAACAGCTGAAATAGTCGCGGAAAGACTCGAAAACGTAGGCCTTAAAGTTAATATCGCTAAGTTAAACTTCGATAAGTATTCCTCCAGATTAATTCAGGGTAATTATCAATCGGCAATCGCAAGCGTACTTGCAAACCCCAGAGAGCCCTCGACGTTATCCGATATCTTTACCACCGAAGGCCCGCTCCACTTCTGGAATTTGGGTCAGAGTCGAGTCTTAACCCAGTGGGAAAAGAAAACAGACCGTTTGTTCCGGAAGGGCCTTAAAGCTACCGATTTCCCGGAAAGGAGGAAATACTACGACGAATTTCAGGAGATATTTGCTGAAAAATTGCCGGTAATTTATCTCCCCGGGGAGAGCTTTCTTTACGCGGCAGATTCCTCCGTCAGGAACTGGAAAGAATTTAATCAACTTGGAACTTTCCGAGCCTTTGCAGAATTTATCTGGGTGAAAGAATAAAAAAGGGGAGCCTTTCGGCTCCCCCATAAAGTTTTAGTTCAACTTTCCTAAATCAACTATTCTTCTGAGGAATCGAGCTCAGCCTGAGCAGCGGCAAGCCGGGAAATAGGTACTCGGAAAGGAGATGCGCTAACGTAATCCAGCCCAACTTCCTTCGCTAGCTCGATGGAGTCAGGATCTCCGCCCTGCTCACCACAGATTCCTATTGAGATATCCTCGCTGGTCTCCTTTCCTCGTTCGGTAGCCATTTTCATCATCGGAGCTACTCCCTTCGCGTCCAGCGTCTCGAACGGGTTGTCTTCCAGCACGCCTTCCTCGAGATACTCCTCCAGGAACTTTCCGGCGTCGTCACGGCTGTAGCCGAACGTGAGCTGAGTCAGGTCGTTAGTACCGAAGGAGAAGAACTCGGCGTCCTCGGCGATTTTGTCGGCAAGAACACAGGCCCTCGGTATTTCAATCATCGTGCCGATCTCGTATTCAAGATCGACGCCAAACGAGTCCCTGACATCTTCTTCTACGTCCTTGATCGTATCTTTGACCCGTCTCATTTCTTCGGGGTCTCCGACTAGCGGAACCATGATCTTCGGAATGGCATCCACGCCAGCTTCCTGCAGGTCAGCTGCTGCCCTAAGGATTGCCTCGACCTGCATCTCATAGATTTCAGGCATGGTTATGCCCAGCCGACATCCACGGTGACCAAGCATCGGATTGAATTCTTCGAGTTCTTCTAATTTGCGCTTTACTTCTTCCGGGTCCATGCCGGACTCAGACGCAAATTCCTCAATCTCTTCTTCGGAATCCGGAAGGAATTCGTGAAGAGGTGGATCGAGAAGTCTGATAATTACGGGCAGGCCCTCCATCTCATCGAGGATACCTTCGAAGTCCTCTTTCTGGAACTTTGCCAGTTCCGAAAGATACTGTTCGCGATTTTCCCGGTCGTCCGCCATTATGGTCTGGCGAATGTATGGAAGTCTATCTTCGCCAAAGAACATGTGCTCGGTTCGACAAAGGCCTACTCCTTCTGCTCCGTAATCCCTGGCTTTTCCCGCGTCTTCAGGGGTATCGGCGTTAGTCCTTACACCGAGCTTTCGGACGTCATCAGCCCATTCCATTAGAGTCTGAAAGCTTTCGCCCATCTTCGGCTCGACTGTCGGTACCTCTCCGAGCATGACCTCGCCAGTTGTACCATCTATTGATATGTAATCGCCTTTATTTACGGTCCTACCATCAACTTCAAATTTCTCAGTCTTGTAGTCGATGTCGAGGGCACCACAACCTGCGACGGCCGGTTTACCCATGCCTCTTGCAACTACAGCGGCGTGTGAGGTCATTCCACCACGGGAAGTAAGTACGCCTTCAGCTGCTTCCAGACCGTCGATGTCCTCCGGTGATGTCTCGGTTCTCACGAGTATGACCTCTTCACCGTTTTCCTGTTTTGCGACGGCTTCTTCGGCCGTGAAGACTACCTCTCCAACTGCAGCTCCGGGTGACGCGTTAATTCCCTCAGCAAGTACCTCTTTTTCCGCTTCCTTGTCAAAAGACGGATGCAACAGCTGATCCAGAGTCTCCGGATTAATCCGGCCAACTGCCGTTTCCTTGTCGATAAGTCCTTCTTCAGCCATGTCGGTCGCGATCTTTACAGCGGCTTTTGCCGTCCTTTTTCCGGTCCTCGTCTGGAGCATGTAAAGGTCGCCGTCTTCAATCGTGAATTCGACGTCCTGAACGTCCTTGTAGTGCTCTTCCAGTTTCTGGAAAATCTCCTCCAGTTCGTCCCAAGCTTCGGGCATCTCGTCTTTCAGAGTCTTTATGTCCTTGGGAGTCCTGACACCTGCCACGACGTCTTCTCCCTGAGCGTTTTTCAGGTATTCACCGTAGCGTTTCTTTTCTCCCGTGGAAGGATTCCTGGTAAAGGCAACACCAGTTGCGGAATTATCTCCGGTGTTTCCGAAGACCATCGTCTGAACGTTAACTGCCGTTCCGAGAGCGTCGTGCGGTAGATCGTTGATTTCACGGTATTTTATCGCCCTCGGGTTGTTCCAGGACCTGAACACTGCGTCAATAGCCCCCCAGAGCTGTTCGCGGGGTTCCGTCGGGAATTCCTCTCCGAGGTTCTCCTCGTAAATTTCCTTAAATTTGCCGACAACTTCTTTCAGATCTTCTACATCTAGATCGGTATCGGTCTCCGCACCCTTTTCTTCTTTTATGTCTTCGAGTGCGACGTCAAATTCTCGAGCGTCGATTCCTTTAACTACTTCGCCATACATCTGAATAAGTCTGCGGTAGGAATCCCAGCCAAATCTTTCGTTCCCGGTTCTCTCGACTAGTCCCTGCAGGGTCTCCTCGTTCAGCCCGACGTTCAAAACGGTATCCATCATACCCGGCATCGAAACGGCCGCTCCGGACCTAACCGAAAGCAGCAAAGGATCATCCGGATCACCGAATTCTCGTCCGTTTACCTCTTCCAGTTTATTCAAATTCTCTTCAACTGACTCCTCGATACTTTCCGGGTAAGTTTCGTCGTGCCTGTAGTAATACTGGCAGACTTCTGCCGAAATCGTGAATCCGGCGGGAACGGGTATGCCAATATTGGTCATTTCTGCCAGATTGGCTCCTTTCCCTCCGAGAATGTCCTCTAACTCTTCTGAGCCGTCAGCTTCTCCGGCTCCAAAAAAATATACGTAATCCATAAACAAACCTCCCGTTTATTTTGGATAACTCATCTAAACAACGCTTCTACAAATTCTTCTCTGTCGAACTCGTGCAGATCTTCCTGAGCTTCGCCAACTCCAATCAATTTTATGGGTGCGGAAAATTCTTCGACGATCTGGAAAATCACTCCGCCCTTACCGGTGCTATCTAATTTGGTAAGAATGATCCCCGTAAGCCCTACGGCGTCGTCGAATTTTTCCGCCTGTGAAACTCCATTTTGACCATTAGTCGCGTCTATAGTAAGTAACCTTTCGTCAACCGGGCGATCGAGCTTTTTTTCGACAACCCGGTTTATCTTCTTCAACTCCTCCATCAGGTTATGCTTGGTCTGCAACCTACCCGCGGTGTCGATCAACAGGAGATCGGCATCGTTGTTCAAGGCATACTCCAGTCCATCGTAAGCGACAGCCGAGGGATCGGCTCCGATGTCATGACTTATTGCCTCAGCTCCCACCTTATCCGCCCAGAGCTCCAGCTGGTCTATCGCCGCTGCCCTGAAGGTATCGGAGGCGACAAAAACCACGTCCTTTCCCTGAGAAACGTACTTCCCCCCTATCTTGGCTATAGTGGTCGTCTTGCCGGACCCGTTTACTCCCATAACCAGCATTACCGTAAGTCCATCTTCTCTCAACCCAAGCGGTTCTTCGGCATTTCTTAGCCTATCCTTGAGCTCGTCTTTTAGAAAGTCCTCCACCCTGGAAGGGTCAGTTTCTTCTTCCTCCTCAACCCGTTCCTTGACCCGTTCTATTACTCCCATTGCCGTCTCCATACCGATGTCGGCGGTTACCAGTAGCTCTTCTATCTCCTCCAGCAGCTCGGGTTCTATCGTATTATAGCTTCCTATTACTCCTTCAATCCGCCCAACGAGCTTGCTACTCGTCTTTTTCAATCCATTTTTCAACCTGTCAAACCAGCTCATTTACGCAAATCCCCTCCAAAACAAACCATCACATCTTCTCGGGCGCCGAAACCCCGAGCAAGTTTAAAAGCTCCTTCAAAACTAATTGAACCCCCTTGCAGAGAGCCAGCCGTGCCCGGCTTAATTCTTCCTCATCCGTCAAAACCCTGTATTTGTTATAGAATTGATGAAATATTGAAGCCAGATTTTCTCCGTAACTAACCAGGTGATGAGGCCCGTAATCGGCCGCGGCAATTTCGATTATTTCCGGGAACTTGTCGAGCTTCTTGACCAATTCGATTTCTTCGTCTTTTTCCAGTTGAGTCAGGTCGACTTCCGCCACAGGGAAATCCTCTTCCAGATTGGCATATTCGGCCTTTTCAAATATACTGGCGATTCTTGTATGGGCGTACTGCAGGTAATAAACCGGATTATCCATGGATTCCTCTTTGGCCAGCTCGTAGTCGAACTCAAGATGACTCTCCGGCTTCCGAGCTGCCATGAAGTAGCGCACTACGTCCCTTCCCAGATCTTCCACCAGGCTCTTCAGAGTCACGAACTCCCCTTCTCTGGTGGACATTCGTTTTACCTCGCCTTCATTTGACAGACTTACAAATTGATTTATCAAAACCTGATAAAAGTCCCGGGGGAGTTCGAGTTTACTCAGTGCAGCTTTCATGTTCTCGACATGTCGTTGGTGATCCGCTCCCAGCAGAACCAGCGCCCTGTCGTAGCCCCTATCATATTTGTCGAGATGATAGGCAATATCGGGAAGCAAATAAGTTGGATTTCCATTGCTTTTTAGCAAAACGACGTCTTTTGGTGCCCCTTCCTCTTCGGCTTTTAACCACAGGGCTCCGCCCTCCTCGTAAGTCCCGTCACGCTCGTCCAGTGCCGTTAGTACTTCTTCCACCTTGCCTTCCTTATGGAGATTAGATTCCCGGTACCAGCTGTCAAATCGGACTCCCAGCAGGTCCAGGTCTTCCTTGATCCTATCCATCATCTCTTCCAGACCGATTTGCTTAAAAAAATCAGCAGTCCCGTCATCCCAGCTGGAATACTTATCCCCGTACTCGGAAGCTATATCCTCTCCAATTTCAACCAGGTAGTCTCCCTGGTAACCTTCTTCGGGGATTTCAACTTCTTCCCCGAGCGCCTGCATGTAGCGGGCCCACAGGGTACGGGCAAGGATATCCATCTGCCGGCCCTCGTCATTGAAGTAATACTCGGTCTCTACATCGAAACCCAGAGCTCTATAAAGGGAGGCAAGTACATCCCCGAGAACCGCCTGTCTGCAGTGACCTACGGTCAGCGGTCCAGTCGGATTGGACGACACGAACTCTATTTGAATTGACTCCTTTTCATCGGACGAGACGTACTCAAGTGGATGGGAACTGGATAGCAATCGTTCGAGACTATTCATCAGGAAGCTTTCTTCGAAATCGAAGTTTATGAAACCTGGCCCGGCGACATTGACCCCGGAAAAAAGCTCGGTGTCAAGTCCTTCAACTATACTATCGGCCAGGGCTCGAGATGAGAGGTCACTTTTGGAAGCCAGTTCGAGAGCAACGTTAGAAGCAAAGTCACCAAACTCGTCGTTGGAAGGTTCTTCGACGTCTATATCGTTCCGGTCGAGCTCAAAATTGAGCTCCTCCAGTCTTTTCGCTAATACCTTCTTTATCTCTCTTTTATTCATCTCGATATGGAAAAACCCGAAAGTATGAAATCACAGAGAAAGTATTTGAAACGGGGGAGAAGAGTTAATGTGCCGGATTGTAATTTAACTTTGCTCCAAATTTATCACAAATTTAATGCCCGTTTTTTCCTCACCTTCGATTTCCAGGTCAATAAACCCAGGAATAACGTTTAAGTTCTCTTCCCCTTCGTCAAGCAAACGGCGGGCAATTGCGACCGCTTTTACGGCTTGATTTACCGCACCCGCACCTATAGTGTGGGCTTCAACTATACCGTCCGATTCGATCGCCCCGGCAATTGCACCGGCAACGGAATTAGGATTGGAACTCGAAGCAACTTTAAGCTTTTCCATATCCTATACCTCCCATCCTACGGCAGTTTGCCGTGAATTACGTGAATTAATTGTTGCAATATATTAAGCTCAAGCAGTTTCTACGTTCAAATAAGCAAATGAAACTACCAAGCAAAAAGTTCCTTTCCCTTCCGTTTTAAGCTAAAAATCCCCGTTAGATAAAAATATACGATCCTTAGCTACTGTTTTTATTGGGTCATTTATTCGGCTAAATATTAATAGAACGGCCAAAAAATATCAAATTTCTACAGTCCTGACGGTCACAAATCCACGTTCCCTCAGGGAAGTTTCTCCCTCAAACCCAGCACCTTATCCAGATTCACTCTATCCGCCTCTTTGCCTTCCAGTTCTTCTTTCGGAGTCTCCAGGATGAACGGTTGGTCTCTGAGATCGGGGTTATTCACCACCGCGGCAAACCCCTCGACCCCAATGTTACCCCGGCCTATGTGTGCATGTCTATCCTTGTGGGATCCCAGGTCCCCTACCGAATCGTTGATATGGATTAGTTCAAGCCTGTCCAGACCCACTTCGCTGTCGAACTTTTCCAAGGTCTTCTCCAGGCCTGCCTCCGTGGCGAAGTCGTATCCCGCCGCGAACCCGTGACAGGTATCAATACAAACTCCGAACCTGTCAGATTTATTTAGTTCATCGAGAACCTGACCAAGTTCGGCAAAGTCCGATCCCAGTTTCGTCCCCCCACCAGCAGTATTTTCCAGCAGGACTTTTACGCCGGAGTCTTCAAACACGTCAGTAGTTTCAAGTTCCCTCAAAGCGTCAACCAACCGGTCAATACCGTTTTCCAGACCGGATCCTGTATGGGCTCCTATGTGGGTATTAATGGCGGGAATACCCAGTAAATGGGCTCTCCGAATCTCCTCGATCAAACCTTTCTTCGATTTCTCCCAGAGGTCCTCCTTCGGAGAAGCCAGGTTCAACAGATAACTCGTATGGACCACGGCGTAATCAACTCCGAATTCCTCCCGCTTTTTCTTGAACCGTTCGATCTCTTCCTCTGTCAACTCCCTCGTATCCCAGGACCGAACGTTATGGGAGAATATCTGGAGGGCGTTCATTCCGAAATCCGCAGCCCTGTCCACGGATTTATCGATACCACCCGCTATCGACATGTGAGCCCCAAGCAGCATACCGAAATCAGCGGGATCACTCGTCATCTAACTCGAACAACCTCCTGGCATTTACGGTAGTTTTCTCCGCTACTTCCTCTACTGGCAGTTCTTTTATTTTTGCAACTTCTTTTGCGACGTGTTTGACGTAACCCGGCTCGTTTCTTTTACCCCGATGAGGCACGGGGGTAAGGAAAGGACAATCAGTTTCAAGCAGCAAACGATCGAGCGGAAGTCGTTTCACAGCTCCTTTGAGTTCATCTTCGCCTTCGAAGGTAAGCGGGCCGCTCAATCCAAGATGAAACCCAAGATCGTTGAACTTCTTTCCAAGTTCGTAATCCCCGAAAAAGCTGTGGATCACCCCAAGAGGTACTTCGTCTTTTTCTTTCAATATCCGCAATAGATCCTCCGTCGACGACCGATTATGGACCGAAACCGGCAGATCAACTTCGCAGGCAAGGTCAAGTTGGGCTCTAAATGCCCTTCTCTGGGCCTCTCTTGGCGAATTATCCCGATAGTAATCCAGTCCGATCTCTCCAATCGCCACGACTGCATCGGACGCCGATAGTTTGTAAAGTTTCTTCAGGGCAGATTTACTGAAATTACTCGCTTCGTGAGGGTGAAACCCAACTCCCGCATACCCCCCGTCGTTAGTCGCCGCTAGATCTATAGATCTCTTGCTCGAACCGATATCAAGCCCCATGTTTATGAACCCAGTATCATCACTCCGGGCTCTCTCAATGACTTCGTCCCGATCGTCGCCGTAGTGCCCCATATCCAGGTGAGCGTGTGTATCAATTAGCCTCATCTTCACTTAAAACTCCTACTTATCTTTTCGCAATTCTTTTAACGCCAGTGAAATTAAATCCACCAGGTCGCCGGGCTGGAGCGAATCCTGACCCCAACTCTCAGCCCCTAATTTTCCAGCTCGACAGTGAATCCAGGCTCCAAGTCTGGCAGCGGAAAAAGGAGTTAGCCCCTGAGCCAGAAAACTCCCAATCAGACCTGTCAGGACATCTCCACTTCCACCTTTTGCCAATCCACTATTCGGGCAACTAACCAGACTAACCTCGCCCGAAGGAGCTCCAATTACGGTAGGAACTCCCTTTAACAACAGGGTGACTCCCAGGTCTTGAGCCAGGTCGGGCACAATCTCGTACCTCTTTCTATCAACCTCGCTGGGAGAGGTATCGAGCATTGCGGCAAGTTCGCCGGGATGAGGAGTCATAACGAGTTCATCTATTTCTTTCAACCTTTCAATCCGATCCGAAAAGGCAACCACTCCGTCAGCGTCCAGCACGGCGGGTTTTGATAATCGTCCGAGAATATCTCCGACCATTTCTTTCGTTTCCTTTTTTCTACCCAGGCCCGGTCCAAGAGCGACGGCGTCTTTATTCTCTGTTGCCTGTCGAATTTGATCCATACATTCGGATCCGAGATACCCTTCTTCATCCGTTAAAGGTATCGTCAGTCCTTCCACCAGTTTCGTCTCAAACACCTGGTTCGCCGATTTCGGTCCGGCCAGGTAAACCAGGCCGGACCCGGATCTTAAACCACTTTCAGCTGCCAGTATCGGAGCGCCAGTCATTCCGGTGGAGCCCCCGATAACGAGCAACCGACCGAAATCCCCCTTATGACCGCCAGAGGGCCGACCGGGCAGAAGGTCTCTTGCGACTACTCGGTTCACCAGTTCCCAAACTCCGGCTTCTTCCCGGATAAGTACTTCCGGATACCCAACCGAAGCTACCTTTTGGTTGCCGACGAATTCTTCCGCACCTGGCAATAACGTGCCGAGCTTGATGAACCCCATCGTTATCGTCAAATCCGCCTCAACGGCCGGACCGGGGGGGCTCCCTTTATCAGCCGGGAGCCCGGAAGGAATATCTACAGCTACTTTCTTCCCTCGAGAACTGTTAATTTCCTCTATCAGATCCGGATAACTTCCCCTCAATTCCCCTTCAATTCCAATCCCAAAAATAGAATCGACGATTAATGGAGGGTTCTTCCTCAGGTTTTCAATCAGTAATTCGTCGTCCGGACTGCAGTAATTTATCTCATCGGTAATTCTCTCCAGCAGATCGGCGTTTCTTTCCGTTTCCTCGGCTAGCTGACCGCGTTCTCCAAGGACGAAAGTTTCGACCCGAAAGCCAAGGTCTATCAACCTACGGGCAATTACGAGACCGTCGCCACCGTTATTCCCCTTACCGGCCACCACCAGGATCTCTTCGGTCACGGGAGACATTTCTTCCTTGATGATTTCAACCGCACTCCTTCCCGCGTTCTCCATAAGGACTGAGGAAGGTATGCCCCACTCTTCAACCGCTTTACGATCTATCTCGCCAACTTTTTCGGCAGTAGTTGCGTAGTGCATGCAATTATTTTATGAGAACTAACCTCCCAGAGCAACTAAGAAACCGGAGATAAACCCGACCTGATGAGGATTAAAGTTCCGTCCATTGATCGTACCAACTTATTCAGTTAAAATATCTTTGAATTGTTGAGTTAATTAGTCTACTTTTTCGACCTGATCGACCTTTATCGATACGGGACTTTCCTCCCAATCGAACTAGGTTCACTCATTAATAAGGTTAAAAAGGTGATAGAATGCTAGAAATCAGAAATCTGGAAGTAAAAAAAGACGGAGCAGCCATCCTCCAGAATCTAAATTTTAGCGCCGGCGATGCCGAGCTCCACGTGATTATGGGACCAAACGGTTCCGGTAAATCGACCCTGGCGAGGACGCTGGCCGGACATCCCGAATTCGTCGACTACGAGGGCTCAATAAAGTTCAAAAACAAAGAGTTATCCGACCTGAAACCGAACGAAAGGGTTAGAGAGGGATTGATGTTGGGGTTTCAGCATCCTCCCAGAATTAAGGGGGTCAATATAAAGAAATTCCTGACGAAAGTCCTGGAGAAACTGGACGGAAAAGGAGGATCCGAGGAAAAAAACGAGAAGATAGCCCACGCAATAAAAAAATTGGGGTTTTCAGACGACCTTCTTTCTCGAAATATAAACGACGGACTTTCCGGCGGTGAACGTAAGCGTCTGGAACTTTTACAGGCACGCCTGATCGAACCGGAGATCCTTATTCTCGACGAGCCGGACAGCGGCGTCGACGTCGACTCGCTGGCATTGATAGCTGACCAGATCGACCGCCTCCACGAGCAGGGTACGACTATAATCCTAATAACCCATTACGGAAACCTGCTGGAAGAAATTGATCTGGATAACCCCCGGGTCCATCTGGTCAAAAGCGGGGAAATAGTAACTTCCGGAAATGGTGACCTCGTCCGGGAAGTAGAAGAAAAGGGTTTCAATCAAATATACGAGGAGTGTGGTTGCAATTAATAACACGAGGACGAAATCACCTAAAGAAATATCAATCGAACGCCAAATCGAAAAAATCACCGAGGATAAGAACGAACCGGAGTGGGTAACCGAACTTCGGTACGAGGGCCTTGAGGCATTCGAATCTGCCCCCCAGACGGATCCGATTATCTCGGAGCCCCTGAAATTCCTGGCCGAACAGGACGAGACCCCTGCCAAAGAAATCGAAAGTCTGGACGACCTACCCCCGGAGACCAAAAATCTACTGGATGAACTGGGAATAAACGAATTAGAACAAAGAGCTATCGCCGGATTAACCATTCAGGACGACACAGGAATGATAGATTCTTCGTTCCGGGATAAGTGGGAGAAAAAAGGCGTAATAATGGCTCCAATGAACGAAGCACTGAAAAAATATCCCGAGGCTCGAGAAAGGTTCATGAATCTCTACGACCCGGGCGCGAGCAAGCTGGCTGCTTACCATACCGCCGTCTGGAACGGAGGCGTGTTCCTCTGGATCAAGAAAGGAGTAAAGGAAGAAATACCGCTACACCTATTCTTCCTCATCCAGCAGGAGGCACTTGCCCAGGCTCCCCATATAGTAATCCTTGCCGAACCGGATAGCGAAATTAAGTTAATAGAGGGCTGTACTTCTCCAATCCTTTCCAAACACTCATTACACCTCGACATGACGGAAGCTTATATTCAAGAAGGTGCGAAACTGGACCTTACGGTGCTTCAAAACTGGCCCGAATACGTCCACACCCGACCGACTCAGCGGGTAAAGGTCGCCCGAGATGCTCAATTTTCGATCACTTCGGTCGGACTCGGACCCGGCAAATCCAACATAACCGACCCTCAGTACTGGGTCGAAAAAGGGGGTCGCGTGGACGTCGACTCCATAATCCTGGGTCAGGAGGATTCTCACGTCGATCTCGGAGGCGTTATCCATCTGGAAGGAGAAAACTCGACGGGGATCAATAATAGTAAAGCCGTCATAATGGACGATTCTGAGGTTATTACCAGGGGAAAGATCAAAGCCAAAAGCTCTGGAACAAAAGGCCATATCGGCTGTGACGGGCTGGTAATGAATGACGGTGCTTCGATGGAAACTTATCCCGGACTCTCTTCCCGGGTGGAAAACGCGGAACTCTCCCACGAGGCATCCATCGGTGAAATAAAGGAAGAAGAGCTATTCTACTTAATGAGCCGGGGGCTGGACGAAGAAGAAGCGACTCAACTTATCGTCCAGGGTTTCATTGAACCCGCAATAGAGGACCTGCCAGAAGAGTACCTATCAGAGATAAAAAAAATTATAGAACTGGCAATTCAGGGAGAAGAATAGCTGACTGGCTTTTCCTTAGTCCGGCAAAACAGATATAGACGTTTCGGAGACACCCTTGCCGGTTGAACGAAGACTCAATCCGTTCTATAATTTCCCAAAATCTTAGGCTTTCCTAAATATTATGGCAACACAAAGTTTAGAAGATTATTTAGAGGCAATATATAATTCCCTGAATCGGAGGGGACATGCAAAAACAAACGAGATCGCCTCTGATCTGGGCGTAAAAGCGCCCTCGGTAACGGAAATGTTCAATAAACTGAGAGAAAAGGGGTTCATAAATTATAAAAAATACGAGGGAGTGACTCTGACGAAACGAGGCAGGGAAGTAGCCAAAGGCGTATCCCAGGTTCATGAAAATATCAAAAAATTCCTCGAGCTTCTCCAGGTTTCTTCCGAACAGGCCGACGAAGACGCCTGTGAGGTAGAACACAGCCTGAGCGAAGAGTCTATAGCTCAGTTGAATAAATTCATAGATTTCGTCGAACGGTGTCCCGAAGACGAGATCCGTTGGCTCGACCATTTTGATTACTTTTCCGAACACGGAGAACTTCCACCGTCCTGCAATGACGGGAAACAGGGACATGAGGAACTAAACGATAATTAGAGATGACTTTAAAAGATCTGGAAGAGGATCAACGGGCAAAAGTAATTGCCATAACTGGAGGCTCAGGTTTAAGAGAGAAACTGGCACTCAGAGGTATCTCCGAAGGGGTAGGTTTAAAAGCCGTCTCCACCCGCGGCCCGGTAACTGTCAATATCGGCGGAAACATCGTCACGATAGGTCAGGGTATGGCAAAAAAGGTAAAGGTGCGTAAGACTTGACGAAGTCGAAGGAACTAGCGGAATTGAAATACGGTGAAGAGGGAACTATTAAGGAAATAAGTCTAGACCTGAAGGACCAGCTACTGGGCAGGGGAATAAGAGAGGGAAAAACGATCAGGATGGATACCAAACAACCGATAAACGGACCAGTAGTGGTCACTATTGACAGATCTACGACCTCAATAGGTTTCAATCTGGCAAAAGAAATTCTTGTCGAGGTGAAGGATGACGATACTCCTGATGGGTCATCCTAACGTTGGAAAGAGCGCCGTCTTCAACCGACTCACGGGGGCGAATATATCTGAATCCAACTACCCGGGAACCACGGTTGATTTCACCGAAGGGTATGCCCAAATAGAGGGTAAGGAGTACAAGGTAATCGACGTCCCGGGAACTTTTTCCACCGAGCCAAAAGATGAAGCGGAAAAAGTCGCCCTGGACATTCTATCGGCTCAGGAGGACCCGATTGTGGTGATCGTCATAGACTCGACTAAAGTAGAGCGAGGACTTTATCTCGCTTTCGAAGTGATGGAAAGGGGTTACAGGGTGTTAATCGACCTGAATATGTGGGACGACGCCAAAAAACGGGATATCAAGATAGACGAAAAACAACTGGAAACTCTTTTAGGTGTCCCGGTCGTCCCGACAGTAGCCGTAAGCGGCGAGGGTATCTCGAACCTGGTAGAAAAAATTCCAGCCGCCTCGCGAGTAGATATCGAAAACCTGAGAGAAAAAATTACGAACCTCTAACATGAAGCTAGATCCCGAAGATAGATGGAAACTGATTGATAAAGTTGCTCGAGAAACCGTAGAATACGGGGCTGAAAGTCCGACAATAAGTAGCGTCCTTGCGGAGCTAACTGTAAAACCCCTGACGGGCATACCGTTTGCTCTGGCAGTACTCTACGGGTTCTGGGGATTTTTTGACGCATTTGCCGGTTTTTTTACCGACGGCTTCTTTGTGCCTTTATTTGACGACCACTGGCTTCTCTGGATCCAGAAAGTTTTTCCGTTCAAAGGAAGCTGGCTTTATTACGTAATGGTAGGGGATCCGGAAGCGGTAAATTCATTCGAAGCTCTCGGAATGCTGACCAGCGGGTTTTTCGTGGCAATTGGCGTTGTCCTGCCCGCTATTTTCGCATTTTACCTCATAATTACGATACTGGAGGATTCCGGCTATCTGCCGAGACTGGCGGTACTCGTGGATACGGTGCTCCACAAAATCGGACTTCACGGGTTCGCTATCGTGCCGATGATATTATCGCTGGGCTGTAACGTGCCGGGAGTGGCTTCTACCAGAACGCTCGAGACAAAAAAGCAACGGTTCATGATGATGATACTCCTTTCGGTATTTATTCCCTGCGGAGCCCAGCTCGGCGTTATGCTTTCGTTGATCCCTGAGTATTTTGGTTACATAATGATCTATCTACTTACCGGATTTTTCGTCGTCGGCTGGATTCTCAATAAATTAATACCCGGGCGGTCACCCGAAATAATAACTGACGTACCACCGTTAAGAGTCCCTGAACTTACGAACGTGAGCCGAAAGCTCTGGGTGAAGGTAAAGGGCTTTTTCACCAACGCGATCCCGTTCGTCCTCCTGGGAGTTGGACTGGTAAACGTTTTATACTTAGGAGGAGTAATTAACTGGTTAGCGAACTCTCTCGAACCCCTGTTTACCGGATGGTTCGGCATTCCTAAAGAAACAGTGGCGCCGCTGATAGCCGGATTTCTCCGAAAGGACCTCGCGGTGGCTCAACTGTCGGCAATCGACATGTCGGGGTTTCAGCTTATAACTTCCGTCGTGATAATTTCGATTTACTTCCCGTGCATTGCGACCTTTTCGATGATAATCAAAGAAGGAAGAAAAAGCGGCGGCATTATAAAAGTTTTAGGCGGAAGCCTTTTAATATTAGGAACGGTGGTTCTCCTCTGGGGCGGCCTGCTCCACCTGATCGGAATTCTTCTCGGAGTGACCTGATATGAACAGGAAGACTTTGGATACCTTCTTGGCGCTGGTCGGTATCGCCGCTTTGATTCCGGGGTTACTGGAAATTCTCTTCGGGCTCACCGGCGAAACCTATACCTGGGAGATACTTAATTTTGGCGGAGATTTTACCCTGTGGCGAGGGTTAATCCTGTCCTCTACCGGAACACTGTTCCTTCTCGCAGTTAACCAACCGAACCTCGTTCAGAAAAGGGCCCAGGCAATCTTAGCCAGCGCGATGATCTGGATTGTCGGCGGGATAGAGATATTTTCCACCGTGCTAAATTCGATTACAGGAGGGGGCGGGACCTGGATCAATTCGCCTCAGAATTTTTTCGGCTACTATTCCAGGCCTTTCACCCCGTCGGTCCTCCTTATACCAATCTCTATCTTATTGGTCCTTCTTATTACGTCTAGCGAGGTGGAACATGACTAACGAAGACAGAGTTTTGACCGGGCTTAAATCGGGAAAAACGCCCGGCAACCTGGCCGAGGAACTTGACCTTAGAAGGCAAACTATAACTGCAATGGTTGAGCTTCTCGCACACCAGGGAAAAGTCAAAGAAATCGACTGCAGTTCGTCCTGCGAGAGCTGTATAACGGGCAATTCCTGTGCCGGGTCGGGGTCTGGCAAAGAGAAGCTATACCTAGTTGAAGAAGAAATTGAGGAATAATAACCCTGATCCGTAATACGGAAGGCTCTAAGCACGTTTATTCTTTAATTTTCTCCGGTTTTCGCTATACTTTTAATTCATAATCGTTATCCTAATGGTGAATAACGGCAATGACTCCAGAAAAACCCTGGTCCCTTAATATAGATAAAGTTTTTGAAAAGTTATCTTCCTCTCCTAGTGGGCTTACGGAGGATGAAGCGAGTTCAAGACTGGAAAAATACGGGAGGAACGAGCTCGAGGAAGGAGAGACGGTTTCCCCGATAAAGCTTTTCCTCGAACAGTTCTCGGACTTCCTCGTTATAATCCTTATCATAGCGGCCACTCTCTCCCTAATAATGGGCCACCAGGTGGACTTTTATTTAATTATCGCCATCGTAATTGGTAATGGAGTTTTCGGATTTATCCAGGACTGGAAAGCGGAACAGTCTATACAGGCTCTAAAGGAGATGGCTACACCGGAGGCACTAGTTCGCAGGGAGGGGGTTAAGAAAGAAGTCCCGCTCGAAGAAGTCGTGCCGGGTGATTTAATCTACCTGGAACAGGGGTCCGCAATACCGGCCGACGCAAGGTTAACCGAAGCGGAGAGCCTCGAGGTCGACGAATCCGCTCTTACCGGGGAAAGTGAACCAGCAAGTAAGCGGATCGACGCTGTCGAACCCGACGCCGAGCTTGCCGATAGAAAAAACTTAGTATTTAAAAACACCAAGGTCGTAAGGGGTCGAGGCAAGGCAGTAGTTACTTCGACGGGAATGGATACTGAAATAGGGCAAGTTGCCCGGCAACTCCAGGAAGTTGAGCAGGACCTTACGCCGTTCCAGAAAGAGGTCAACCAGCTCGGTAAGAAACTGGGTATTATAATCCTGATAATATCTTCCTTGATCGTGCCAATTTCCGTACTGGTTCACGGAACCGGCTGGCTTAACGCTTTCCTCACGGCGGTCGCTCTTGCAGTGGCGGCAATACCGGAAGGACTACCGGCCGTTGTGACCCTGTCGCTTGCCCTGGGCACGAAGAAAATGTCCAAAAGAAACGCCCTTACCCGGAGGTTGGCTGCCGTCGAATCTCTTGGGTCAGTTGACACCATATGTACCGATAAAACTGGAACACTGACGGAAAACGAGATGGCCGTTCAGAAGATATATACGGGTAAAGGCGAACTCGATATTTCGGAGGTAGATCTCTCCGCAAACCATGGTGGTACAGATTCCCTTTCCGAGCCGGAACTCCTGTTAACAACTGGAGTACTCTGTAACGACGCCGAATTTCAGTCCGGAGGCGAGATTCTCGGCGATCCAACTGAGGCGGCTCTGCTGAACTCCGCTCGAGACGCCGGACTCGACACAACTCATATGTCTGAAGAACACACCAGGCTACGAGAAGTGCCGTTTTCCTCCGACAGAAAAATGATGACTACGGTAAATAAATCCGGAGACGGAGCAACCGTCTACTCAAAAGGGGCCCCGAAAGTAATTCTCGATAAATGTACCCACTACAGGGAAGACGGAGAAGTAACTGAACTGACTCCAGAAAAGCGGGAAGAGTTCCAGCACGAAGTCGAAAAGTTAGCCGGGGAAGCACTTAGAGTTCTTGGTTTTGCCATCGGAGAGATCCCCGAGGAAGAGGCGAGCGTAGCTTCCGAAGAACAGCTGGAATCGGGCCTTACGTTCATTGGACTTCAGGGTATGCTCGATCCGCCGAGAGAAGAGGTCAGAGAAGCTATCGACTCCTGTCGTAAGGCGGGAATCAGAACGGTAATGGTAACCGGGGACAACGCGCTCACTGCAAAGGCGATCGGTAAAGAACTGGGGTTTGAAGGAGAGGTACTGACGGGTAACGACCTCGACGGCATGTCGGACTCCGATCTCCGATCGAAGATAACTGAAGTCGATATCTACGCCCGAGTCTCTCCCTCCCATAAATTGAAGATATTGAACCTGATCAAGGAAGAAGAAGACCACGTCGTCGCGATGACCGGGGACGGTGTAAACGACGCTCCTTCTCTCAAACGCTCGGACGTCGGTATATCGATGGGGATTAGAGGCACGGATGTTGCCAAGGGAGCCTCTGACATAGTCCTGCTTGACGATAACTTCGCCTCCATTAAGGACGCAATTGCCGAAGGTAGAACGATCTTTGATAATATAAGGAAATTCGTTTCTCTGCTCTTATCCGGTAATCTGGCTGAAGTCCTTACGGTATTCATGGCTTCGTTATCCGGTCTAGGGTTACCCCTCACGGCTCCGATGCTTCTCTGGGTTAACCTGCTGACCGACGGGTTGCCTGCTGTCGCCCTTGGAGCTGACGGTAAATCCCGGGGAGTAATGGATAGGCCTCCGAGAAAAAAAGGAGAAGGCGTAATAAATAATTACATGATCTACGTTATTCTTGGCATAGGCTTGACTCTGACAACCCTGATTATCTTCTCTTACCGCCACTTTTTACCCGACATTCCGACGGCCAGAACAGTAGCTTTCACCGAACTCGTCCTCATCGAGTTGCTGGAGATCTGGCCGATCCGGAAGATCTTCGGCGAGCCAATAGAGAAAAATAACTGGCTATATCTCGCCATAGGGACGTCTATAATCGCCCAGTTCCTGGTTGTTTACTCGCCTCTTAATGGCTTCTTTGGTTTAAAAGCGATCGGGCTCTATCCCTGGCTGGTCATATTATCCGCCGTTCTCATCTTCGGAGCCTTCATCTGGATATACGTCAAACTGGGCCAAAAACTCCTGGATTTTTAGAAAACAACACCTGCCATTTACCTGCTACCGGATAACGGCACATTTACGTGTGAAATCCTCACCTTGGAAACCGTTCAGGGAAATCTTTTTCAGTCAAAGCTGAACGTCACAGCCAAGCGAGTACACAGTTTCACCCTTTATTGTGCTCGGACGAAACAAGGGCTCCGGGCCGAGAAAATTCCAGCGACGCGGCGCATATGTCTGACCGACCAGCACTTATCTGAGAATCCCCCACTTGGTTTGTATTCAGAAAGGTATTTGTTAGTGGTAACCAAAACCGAACTGAAGTACCTAGACAATTCCAGGTATCATATCTCAGATAAGTGCTGGTGAGGGATATTTCCATAACCAAGTAAGTTTGCCTGTTTATGGGTGATACTTCCTACAAAAGAGATCTACTACCATGAAGAAGATAGTTTGAGCACGCGAGTCGGAAATTTCTCGGCCCGGGAAGCCCGGAGGTCAAAACTAACGTATCGACCGGGCACGGGGCCCGACCTGCTTTGCATTGATTAAAGAGTGGAGAGCGAGGCCAGAATCGGAAAAGGCAATTTAAATTTCCTTCACAGGTTCTTTATATCCGATCTTTACCCTATAATTGCATTAAATACAACTTTCAAGTGGAGGGATAGTTCATGTCCTGGGCTAGAAAACACTTAACCTTGATTTTGGCGCTGTTACTAGGTCTGGGTGTAGTCATAACCGGAGTATTGCCAGCAACAGGTCAGGAAGTGGATGAATCACAAAAGACCGCAATAACCCGGGCCGCTGAAAAGGTTGGGCCTACAGTAGCGAGAGTCGAGGTCCAGAAGAGCATATCTCGGGGAAGCCCTTATAACTTTTTCGACGATCCGTTTTTCAAGTACTTCTTCGGAGAACCACCCGAAGGAGAAGAACGTAAAGTGGAATCTCTGGGTTCCGGTTTCGCCGTCGACTGGAAAGGGGAAAAGTACGTTCTTACTAACGAACACGTCGTCTCAGAGGCTCAGGAGATTAGATTGGTATTCAGCGGAGGCAGAACATTTCAGGCAGAAGTTCTGGGCAAGGATGAGATGATCGACATTGCGGTACTGGAAATCACCGAAGGGGAAGGGATAGATGAACTCCCGACGGCCGAGCTGGGAAACCCCGACACCACGCCGATAGGTGGTTGGGCTATAGCTATCGGTAACCCCGAAGGCTTCGAGAATACCGTGACTGCAGGTGTGTTGAGCGCCAAAAATCGGGCTATCCCCAGACCCAACCGAGAAGGAAGCTATCAGAATCTCTTACAAACCGACGCGGCAATTAACCCGGGTAACTCGGGCGGACCTCTCGTAAATGCCAACGGAGAAGTAATCGGAATAAATACCGCGATAATCAGGAGAAACCAGCAGGGCGTACCGTTAACCGGGCTAAACTTCGCGGTCTCGATCAATTCGGTAAAACAGGTCCTGCCCCAGTTAATCAATCAGGGAAAAGTTACCCGAGCCTGGTTGGGAGTCTGGTTCCAGGAGGTAACGCCGGATATGGGAGAGAAGTTCGGACTGGAAGACGGCGAAGGAGTCCTGATCTCGGAAGTAGTCGAAAACTCCCCCGCCGAGGAAACTGGTCTCAAACCAGGGGACGTAATCGTGGAAATAAATGGCAACAAAATTACCAGCGGCACGGAATTTCAGGAAGAAATCATGTACCGCGAGGTGGGAGAGGAAATCGAGATTACATTTATCAGAAACCAGGAAAGCCAAACGGTAACCGTCGAGCTCGGTAAGAGAACCGAGGGATCCGGCCAGCCCTCTCAGGAGAAGAACACCATTACTGACGATACTTTCGGCATAACGCTAGCTGAGAACTCTCCGACTATTCAGGAAGAGTACGACCTTCCCCTGGACGAAGGCCTCGTGGTTACCGATGTAGAAGGATTCGATCCGACGACAACACTCAGCGAAGGCGACGTCCTGCTTCAGGCGGGAAGGAGTAATATGAACCTTTACTCCTTGAACACAGTAGAAGACTGGGAAGAAGTTACTTCTTCACTTGAAGAAGGGGATACGATATTGGTCCGAATAGTTCGAGACGGTAGCTATCGCTGGGTAACACTCGAGAGGTGAGACGAAAGTAGTATATCCGGGGATCGGAATTCGCCATAAGGGCCGGTCCCCGGCCCTATCTATAAAACCGAGATGAAAAAAACCGTACTCGTAGTCGATGACGATGAAGATCTAGTTGAATTGCTTAAAAAGTACCTGGAAAAGGACGGGTACGACGTATTAACCGCGTACGACGGAAATGCGGCGTTAAACCTTTTCAGGCTCCGGGACGTGGACCTAATTGTCCTCGATCTGATGCTTCCCAAGGTAGACGGGTTGAACGTGTGCCGAACCGTCAGGAGCGAGTCCCAGGTGCCAATAATAATGCTTACGGCAAAGACGGAGGAGGAAGACAGGATAAAAGGACTCGATCTGGGCGCCGACGACTATGTAACGAAGCCGTTTAGCCCGGGTGAACTCCTGGCCAGGATCAGAGCAGTTCTCAGAAGAACGTCGGAAGAGGAGCAAAAAGAAGTAAGCCACGGAGATTTATCTCTGAACTTCGAGACTCGCCAGGTTTTAATTGAAAACGAGCCTGTGGATTTAACACCGACCGAGTTCAAGATACTGGCAACTATGGTTAAACAACCCCGCCGGGTATTTTCCCGACCGGACCTAATACACTCGGCTCTCGGCTACGGTTACGAAGGTTTTGAAAGGACGATAGACGTCCATATAAAGAACATTAGAAAGAAATTAGAACCGGATCCGGATGAACCTACCTACATTAAGACAGTTCACGGAGTAGGTTACAAGTTCGATCCTCCAACCGAGCAGAAAGAGGACAGTTCGAAAAAAGATGTTCAATAGCCTGCGACTAAAACTTCTGGCTAGCTTTTTCCTGGTTATCGCGATCGGCGTAGGGACGATCGCATATATTGCTTCCAACTCAGCCATTAACCAGTTCGATCGGTACGTCAGCCAGGATCAAGCGGAACGTTACCAGAGACTTGCGCTGACGTATTCCAATTACTATCGCTCTATCGGGGGCTGGGACGAAGTTTCCGACCTCACTTCCAGGGTGGCCGAAATGTACGACGAGAGAATAGTTTTAACAGACCCTTCAGGAGAGGTTATATCGGATACGGCCAAAGAAATTATTGGGGAGGAGATTGCTTCTGACTGGTCAAACCGAACGGTAACGCTGAGCCTGGGTGACTTTTCTGTCGGTAAGATTTATATCAGAACTCAGAAGCGCTCGGCGCTACAGAAAACTTTCATAAATTCAGTCAACAAATCCGTATTAACCGGTGGAATCATCGCCGGAATAGTTGGGATAGTACTGGCTTTGCTTTTTTCGAGAAACATAATAAAACCCATTCGCGAGCTGACCGAAGCAACAAAGAAGATGCAAGAAGGCGAACTGGACCAGAGAGTCGACACCTCTGCCGGCGGTGAGATAGGTAATCTAGGAGAATCGTTCAACGAACTTGCCAGGCGGTTGAAAGAACAAAAAACTCTCCGAGAAGAGATGGTTAGCGATGTAGCCCACGAGTTGAGGAATCCGTTATCCAATATTCAGGGCTATCTAGAAGGGCTTAAAGAAGGGATGATAGAACCGACGAGCCAGGTATTCGAAACCCTGCACCAGCAATCTCTGGTCCTGAAAAGGTTGGTAAATGACCTCAGGGACGTGAACCGAGCCAAGGCTGGTAAACTGAACCTTGACAAAAAGTTGATAGTGCTGGAGGATATCATTTCCCGGGAAATTAAAGCACTAAAAGCACAAGCCAAAGAGGAAGAAGTCAAATTGGATAAAGATTTAAACGGGCCCAACCTCCTGAAAGCCGATCCGGAGAGAATTTCCCAGGTCATACGAAACCTTCTGGACAATGCCATAACCCACACTCCAGACGGAGGAAAGATAAAGATAAGTACTTCTACTGCTTCCGGAGAAGTAACAACTGCCGTCTCGGACGACGGTTCCGGAATACCGGAAGAAGACCTTCCTTATATATTCGACAGGTTTTATAGAGTGGATAAGTCCAGATCACGGGGAACCGGTGGAACTGGCCTTGGATTGACTATAGCAAAGGAGATAGTTGAGTCCCACGGAGGAAGAATGACCGCGGAAAGCAGCAATGGCGAAGGATCTACTTTCGAGTTCACGCTGCCTCTTTCCGAGTAATGGCTCTTAAAATTCTAGTTAGCACCCCCAATTGGTTTGCCTATCACAACTTTCACTCATTTAGAACTCTGCTAAACCGACTTTGGTTCAATTAGTAAAAACTTAAACAATCCTCCACCTTCGTAAGAATGGCTAAACAAACCACAAACGGGGGGTTGACTAACCCGGGGGTATTGGGTAAACTTTTGCTGAATTAGCAGTCGTTACTTAAGAGTGCTAATTAGCAGAAAGTTTAAAAGCAATAATTAACCAACAACGAAATAGAGGAGGTATATATGGACATCAAACCACTAGGCCGAAGAGTATTGGTCCAGGAAGTTGAAGAGGAAGAAGAAGAGGAAGTTACGGAAGGAGGAATTGTTCTTCCGGACAGTGCGAAGTCCGAGGACAATTACATCAAGGCCGAAGTACTGGCAGTAGGAACGGACGAAAACATAGAGGTCGAGGTCGGAGACGAAGTTATCCTTTCCAGTTTTTCGGGCACGGAAATCGAAGTTGACAAACAAGAAATGAAGGTCATAAAGAACAAAAACATTCTCGCCAAGATTGAATAACCCTAACTCAGGAGGTTAATAAAAATGGCAAAAGAAGTAAAATTTCACGAGGACGCAAGACGAGCGCTGCAGGAAGGCGTTAACAAACTTGCCGATGCAGTCAGGATAACACTAGGTCCGAGGGGAAGAAACGTAATACTTGACCAGGATTTTGGGGCCCCGGACATCACCAACGACGGAGTTACAATCGCCGAAGAACAGGAATACAAGGATAAATTTGAAAACATGGGAGCCCAGTTGGTCAAAGAGGTAGCGAGCGAAACTAACGACGCAGCGGGAGACGGAACAACTACCGCCACCATACTGGCTCATGCAATACTGGAAGAAGGTTTCAAAAATGTTGCTGCGGGTGCCAATCCGGAATACCTTAAACAGGGAATCAAACGAGGAACCGAAAAGATCGTCGAGGAGTTAAAAGGCAAGAGCAGAGAACTATCCACCAAAGAAGAAACCGCACAGGTTGCCACAATTTCTGCCGACGACGAGGAAATCGGACAGATTATTGCCGACACCATGGAAGAGGCCGGAGAAGACGGCGTAATTACCGTAGAGGAATCCGAAGGAATCGAAACTTACTACGAACTCGTCGAAGGCATGCAGTTCGACAGAGAGTACCTCTCTCCCTACTTCGTAACTGATTCCGAGAACATGGAAGTCGATCTCGAAGACCCATACATCCTCATTACCGATCAAGAAATCAAAAATGCTCAGGACTTCGTGCCCGTTCTGGAGAGCATCGCCCAGACAGGTAATCCGTTACTCGTCATCGCCGACGATGTAGACGGAGAAGCCCTGACTACTATGGTAATTAATAAGATCAAGGGAACTCTTGACAGTGTAGCAGTAAAGGCACCCGGATTCGGTGACCGCCGTGACGCTCAGCTCGAAGATATCGCAACGCTGACAGACGGTCAACTAATTGCTGAAGATCTTGGCATGGACGTCAGCGATACTACAGTAGACATGCTGGGTCAGGCTGAGAGAGTCAGAGTAACCGATGAAAATACAACTATTATCGGTGGCAAAGGCTCCACAGAAGCAATCAAAGGAAGAGTTGACAAGATAGAAAACCAGATTGCTTCTAGTGACTCCGACTACGACAGAGAAAAACTGGAAGAGAGAAAAGCGAAACTTGTCGGCGGAATTGCCGTAATTAAAGTCGGTGCAGCTACAGAGACAGAACTGGACGAGAGAAAAACCAGGATGGAAGACGCTCTGGAAGCTACCCAGGCTGCTGTCGACGAGGGTATTCTCCCGGGTGGAGGAATTACCTTACTCAGAGCAGCTGAAAAGATAGACGAACTCGATCTCGACGGTGACAAAGCTGTAGGCGCAAAAATACTGAAGAAAGCAGTCAAAGAACCCGTCAAACAGCTGGCAAGCAATGCCGGTCACGAAGGCGCAATAATTGCTGAACGACTTCTTGAGAAAGACGAAGGAATTGGCTTCGACGTCATCCAGGAAGAGTACACAGACATGCTCGAAGCCGGGATTATCGATCCTACTATGGTAACAAGGTCAGCAATTCAGAATGCTGCCTCCGTTGCCAGTATGTTGCTCTCCACCGACGCGCTAGTCGTCGATGAAGAGGACGAGGACGATGACGGCGGCGGCGGCGGAGCACCTGCCGGCGGCGGCGGCGGAATGCCCGGCGGCGGCGGAATGCCCGGCGGCGGCGGAATGCCCGGCGGAATGGGAATGTAACATTTAATTCTTAGAATTTCTGATAGAAAAAATAATACCCGCAGCGAGCATCTCCTCGCTGCGGGTTTTTTTATTTTCCAAGTTACTTGCCTTCCTTATAATAATTAAGGGTTGCTCATTGCCAATAATAACTGAGAATGCCCTCCAGTACTTACTGGGCACTTGGTTTACGATCACAATTTTTACTTCAAATTCGAAGTGCACAGTGAGTGTTGGAGCCCCAGGACTTGCCCTGGGGATGAATCAGCTGGTTTTGGTCCAGCATCCCTAAAAGGGCTCCCAATTTCAACTGTCAAATCTTTTGTTTTGTAGTTTTTCCGGTAATCACTCCCGGTAAATCCTTCTACGGTTGCAGGTTAGAACCGTTAAAACGTACTAATAAGCATCCCTTCGTGCTCTATGGC
>CAZYPS010000008.1:0-38333 GCA_964649445.1 uncultured Thermotogae bacterium
GGTTTCGGAAAAATCGATTTTTTTGGTGTTTGGTAGTTTGAGTATTGGGCCCAGAATAATCAGCCTGTAAATTTCCCCTGTGATCTCTTACCGAGAATTCGCCAGGAGCTTAATGAGAGATTTTTCCTCCTCTATGATATCTTCAATGATCTCTCGATCTCTATCGGAAGTTGCCTTGTCCAGGAGTTCGTAGTAGTAAAGGATTTTGTCCTTTGCCAGAGATATTGCTATACCCAGTAACTCGCCCCGGTTGCTGGCCTTCTTTGCCGCCTGGATGTTATCGTTTGCCGGGGTAAAAATTTTCGAATCCGCCAATACGTCCAGGTATGAATCCTCCAGCTTTCCGTAGAGCAGGGAGTTTAAATCCTCTCCTTTTCCCAGAGTTTCGCCCAGCATGTCTTCGAAAGTCTTTTTGTGGTCTTTTTCCTGCTTTGCCAGTTTATCGAATAGTTCGACTAATTCCTCTTCATCCGTTTCAGCAGCCATTTCTTCGTGAAATTTTCTGCCGTTTTCCTCTATCTTAATGGCAAGTTTCAACGTTTCTTCAGCCGAAAAAGGTATATTACTCATATTTACCTCCAACCAAATTTGAGCGAGATTCAATAATTAATTTTAAGTCATCTTTCACCAATGTAAATAACAGGCTTTATTGACTTAGTCTACTGGGTTGGTATTGAATTAGCTCAAGCCTGGTGGAGGTATCCGGTAATAATTTCCCTCTTGCCAGTTTATGTCCGTTCCAAATAGAAACTACAAATGCTTATATCTACCGTAAAGCCCGGACTTTCAGGCTAGTAATTTCTCCGTCTAACCTCTCATCTATCTGGGGATCGGCAAATTTTGATTGATGGATAATCTCTATTTTATCGAAACCGGCTGATCGGATGGTATCAAGATATTTTTCTTTCTGCAGGACTCCCCCAAGACACTCGCTCCAGGCTTCAGCGTCCTGCCTTAGGTCCTCCGGAAGTTCTACTTCGGAAACGAGGTCGGATATCATTGTCCTACCACCTGGTTTTAGCACCCTGAATATTTCCTCGAATACTTTTAATTTATCCGGAGAGAGGTTGATAACGCAGTTACTGATGACGGCATCTACGGAGTTATCCTCTATAGGGAGATCCTCAATTTCCCCAACTTTGAACTCGACGTTATCGAAACCGCCATCTTTTGCACCTTTTCTTGCTCTCTGGATCATTTCTTCGGACATGTCGACGCCGATGGCTTTTCCGCTCGGGCCGACTTTATTAGCCGCCAGAAAAACGTCTAGCCCGGGACCCGAACCAAGATCCAGTACGGTTTCTCCTAGATTAAAATCGGCAAGTCCGGTGGGGTTACCGCATCCGAGACCCATTATTGCCGAGTCAGGGACGTTTTTTAGTTCTTCCCGGGTGTAGCCGACTGACTTTACCTGCTGGACGGGACTGGGTGAACAGCATCTCGAGTCAGAACAACAACTTGAGCTCCGTTGAGCGATATCGGAGTACCTCTGGTTTACTTTCTCTTTTAACTCGTCATTCATTGTAAAAACCTCCACGTTGTTTGTCGGTTCCAGGAATCTTTCCGGTTCCTGGTTGATTCAACTTAATTATTCCAGCTGATTATCAGTGAATTTGCTATCATTGACATCCGCTTACTTCGTCGCTTCCGGCCACGCATTTCCCGTCCTCTCTTAAACCCAGCCTTTCCCCCATTTCTTTTATATCCTTTTCCAGGGTCTCTTCGCTAACGTAATTCACGAGCCAGTCTATTATCTCTCTTTTACCATCTTTCAGATCCGAGGTAAGGGAATAGTAAGCCCATGTCCCCTCCCGCCGACTTTCGACCATACCCTGTTCTTTTAATTTGTTGAGGTGCCTTGAGACGCTATACTGAGGGAGGTTTAACCCGTCTTCGAGTTCACATACGCATACCTCTTTGTCGATAGCGGCCAGAGTTATTAAAAGTCGCATCCTCGTCTCGTGAGCCAGAATTCCGAGTAGCTTTTCAGTTTCCTCTAATTTCATAGCTATCACCTATATGATTACATGCGATTATATGCATATAAGTTTACCGATTCAAGTGATCGCCGGAAAAGCTTGCTATGTTCTCTTACCGCTATAACTTTATGGATTCGGAAATAATGAATATTTTCTCTAAGTTCCTACCTCTTTGGAAAGTGTATTTTAATACTGAAAAAAGGGGCTGGAAGGTATACATCAAATTCACTCTGAGTAGAAATAATTTCCAAGTTCCTCCTGGCACTTCCTAATATTCGCTTATGTTCTTATGTTTACATTATCGATGATTTGATTTAACATAAGGTGAATTTCCGGTGGGTCAATTTACGGCAGATACTTTTTTGGACCTGTTGTTTGACGTGTTGTTTGCAGAGGTGAAGTTTTAGAGCGATGAAGTTTGGAAAACCAGAGATTAGAAATTAACAAAGAAAGTCCGGTGCTACTTTATTGTCAGGTAAAGGGGAGTTTTAAAGAAAAAATAGAAACTGAGGTTCTCTAGCAAAAGGAAAGTTTGCCCTATAGGCGAAACTTTGAGAAGAAACGGAATTTCGATGGTGACGGCCCGTAAAGCTCTCTTCGAAGTGGAAACCGAAGGTTACGTCTATCAAGAAGGCAGATGTTGTTATGTAGCGGAGCCAAAACTACGTCAGGTTCTCACGTAGTTAACGAGTTTACCGAAAGTATACAGGAAAGAAGGATGGAACCCGATAAGAAACTTCTCAGCAAGGAACTAGTAACTATTGAAGGTCAACTTTACGATAAATTTTAGTTGCAATTCGGAGAAAAAATATATCCGCTCGGTTGAGTTAGTCCGGCGACAATGAAGATCTGACATTGAGATTAGTCATTTGTGAAATAAATTCTGCCCGGAGCTAGAGAATTTTTACTTTGAAGATTGTTCGTTGTGCGAAACACTGAAAATGGAGTTTTGTATTAATTTCAGTAGGGTGGACCCAACCTCTGGAAGGAAACCTGGCAAGCACGTTTGAAGCTAAAGTAAAACGTAGAAAAGACTTACCTATTTTAACAACCGAAAGACTGACTTTTCTATCTAATGGAGCAACTCTCATAGAATTGGCGCTGCTTATAGGGGCGATCGGTATAAGACGCTGGTTGAGTTGAGAAGATAGTTGCGTTCAAGCCTTGAAATTTCCACTTCGCTTTAATTTTTTCATACGTTTGAAGTCTGACTAACTACACTTTTTTATTTGGTTTGGCCAAATTGACAGAAGTAGTTAGATGTTTATAATAAAAATGGAATGTACCACTATATGAATAGTAGGACTATACAGCCCGCAAAAATACTGTGGTGGATACGCAAATTCAAAAATCTGAATCCGGTTTAAAATTTGTTCTTTATTTAGGATGGCATAATTGGGTAGTAATTAACGTATTTGTGAAAAGGAGGGTCTCATGGTTAATGACGCAATAACTGATTTTTTCAATCTTGTTGAGGATGTTATAAGACGAATAGAAAAAGAAGAACTTGAAGTAATTAAAACTGCCGCGGAAAAGATTTCTAAGACTTTCTCCCAGGATGGAATTGTTCACGTCTTCGGCACGGGGCATTCCCACATCTTGGCTGAAGAGGTATTTGGGAGGGCAGGTGGTTTCGCCCCCGTCAATGCTTTGCTGGACGAAGGGTTGATGCTTCATAACGGTACGAAATACTCTAAGCTCGAAAAGATGGAAGGGTATGGGAAGCTTGTTTGGAACTCTTACGACATATCTGAAGATGATATAATCATTATTATCTCAAATTCCGGGGTTAACGCTGTACCGGTTGAAATGGCTCTGGAATCAGTAAAAGAAGGAACCTATACAGTTGCGATTACAAGTATGGATTATACGAAATTTCTGCAAACTACCCATCCAAGCGGAAAAAAGTTGTATCAGATAGCGGATTTAGTGATCGATAATAAAGGGGTGCCGGGAGATGCTGCTCTGGAGGTGGATGGTTTGTCCCAGAAAGTTGGACCTACTTCAACTATATCCGGAGCTTTGATATTAAACGCAATATTCGCGAAGACGGCTGAAATTATGGTACTTCAGGATGAAGACCCCCCGGTTTTTAAAAGTGGTAACCTGGAGGGCGCGGATTCTCACAATAAAAAGCTATTTGAAAAATATGAAAACAGAGTGGATGACTTTTAGACCGGAGGTGATAGTTTAAACTCATAAAAAATAAAACAAGGCTGATTAGAACAGGTCGGTTTCTCGGACGAAAAAATTAGGAGGTCAAAATGAATATATTTAAAAATAAAATACTAATTTCAGCGAGCATTCTTGTAATGATTTTGGGTCTAGTGTCAGTTGTCGGGACTAGCCAGGAGGAAGTAGAACTGACATTCTGGCATCATGAAGCCCCTTCGCACAGAGTGAAAGCTTTTCAGGAAGTCATAAATAAGTTCAACGAGGATCACCCCAACATAACAGTCAAGCAACAGGTAGTTTCCTGGGGGGATGCTTTCGAAAAGACAATATCCGCGATCAAATCGGGAACAACTCCGGACTTTCAGTTTGATATTCCCGATTTAAACCTCGTTGCCTATCAGACGGATGGAATTATTCCCGTGGACGAAGTTGTTCAGGACCTCGACGAAAAATACGACTACTACGAGAACAACCTGGGGGTATACAAACACCACGGGCATCACTGGGGCGTACCGATATGGACGATGGATATGGTGCTTCTCTACCGTCCCAGCATGCTGAAAAAATACGTGGGTACGACGAAACCCCCAACTACCTGGGAAGAAACGCTCGAATACGCAGAGAAACTGACGGTAGATAAGGACGGAGATGGAGAAGTTGAAATTCACGGGATGGGGCTTACCGCTTCAAAGTCTCTGCTTACTCAGGAACAAATTTGGTCCGTAATGACCACTTACGGATCCCAGATCTACGACGAGCAGGGGAACGTGAACTTCAATACACCGGAAACGGTAAAAGCCCTGGAAACCTACAAGAAACTGTGGCAGCACTCGCCTTCGTCCGCTACCGGATGGAGCTGGGGGGAGACCGAAATGAACTTTGCCGGAGGAAAGATCGCTATGATGCCCTACTTCGGCGGTCTCCAGCGGAGATTCTACGAGTCGGATAACTTGGACCTAAGAGCAACTAGACTCCCGGCTCCTCCGGAAGGACAGCGGAGCACTATCCTGTATCCAAATGGCATTATGATATTTAAATCCGCAAAGGAGCGCGGCGTACTTGACGAAGTTAAAGAGTTTATTCAGTTCGTTATGCAACCGGAGATAAATTCAATTATTACAATAGGCCAGGAGCCAGGATCTTTCCTACCCGTGACAGAGGCTACTGCAGAATCCGATCATTACTGGGATAGCGAATATTACTATGCTTATCCTTCCGTAAATGAAACTACGGTCGAAGAGGTACAATACGGGAAACTTTATGGCTTCACCCATGGAGAGGTAGTTAACGAAGGTATCGGTGCTGTAAGCGGAGCCAATGCAATTGCCGAAGTAGCCCAAAAATTGGTCGTAGAAGACATGAGCCCCGAAGAAGCGGCCGAATGGGGACAGGAAAGAATTAAAGAACTTTCCGAGTAACTGATAGTTATAATTAATGCCGGTCGGGGGTCTCCTGACCGGCATTAATTATTTAAAAATCATTTTATCATGAATAGAGAATACAAAGGGTTAATTTATCTTGGGCCAATAATGTTGTTAATCGGGTTGTTTTTTATTTACCCTGCAATCTCGATCATCAGGATGTCGTTTTTCGAAACCCGTTACGGTATAGAGTTCACGTTTGCGGGACTGGATAATTACTTCCAGATGTTTACCGATGGGGTAGTCGGTCAGAGCGCAATTAATTCGCTTATATGGACGGGTCTGGGGCTGATTCTTCAGTTAAGTATTCCTCTGGGAACCGCGGTGATGCTCGATCAGAAGTTTTACGGAAATACTTTTGCTCGTTCAGCTATGTTGATACCATGGATTACGCCCAGCGTAATCGTTGCTATTTTGGGGCGCTGGATGCTGGAGCCGTCCCTCGGAATATTTAACGAAATTTTGACCAATCTGGGTTTAATTAGTGAGTCGGTAAACTTCCTTGGAAATTCTTCCATAGCTTTGCCTACGCTAATTGGGATGCAGACCTGGCAGTTCATTCCTTTCGGTACTCTGTTGATCCTCTCGGCTCTGCAAACCATTCCCCGCAATTTGTACGATTCGATGAAGGTCGACGGAGCAGGTTCATTGCAGTTATTTCGATATCTTATCTTTCCAAGAATCGGTCCAATGATAGGGTTTATGGGGTTTCTGGCGTTTGTCTGGAACTTCAACGTATTTGACAAGATATGGCTCACCACTCAGGGGGGACCCGGAAACGCGACGACGACTCTTCCGTTGCTCGTTTACAAGAGGGCTTTTAAGACGTTTCGGTTAGGAGAATCGTCAGCCATTGCTTCTATTATGGTGGTCGCTCTGGTCGCTTTTGGTATATTCTACTTCAAATATTTGTGGCAGCCGGTGGAGCGTGGTTAATGTGCGGACTAGTAAGTTGATCAAGAGGACGCTTCTGTATCTCGCCGTAATAATTTTTATGATTGTCTGTCTGGCTCCTTTTGTGTGGGTGCTGGTGGGGTCGTTTCATAGTTCATCGGAAATTCTAACCGGAAATGTAAGTTTAATTCCTGACAACCCGACCGTGGAAAATTATATTCCACTCTTTGCCTCGGAACTGGGAATAAAAAATTTCCACAGGTATATTCTAAACAGTCTGATAGTAGGGCTGGGAACTGCGTTTCTCTCCTCGGTGGTTTCTTCCCTTGGGGCTTATGGTCTTTCCAGATTTGATTTTCCCGGAAGGGACGTTCTGGCTCGTTTTATGCTTTTCATTTATGTATTCCCAACCGTCTTAGTGGCGGTCCCGGTCCACGAGTTGATGGCTAAAATGCACATGGTCGACAGGCTAATAGGAATTATACTTATCCACACGGCGCTGGCAGCACCGTTTGCCACATGGTTGCTCCGGTCATTCTTCGATTCGATACCCAAGGTCATTGAGGAGTCAGCCTCAGTGGACGGAGCAAGTCGACTCCAGTCCATGTTCTATATAGTACTTCCTCTGGCAGCGCCCGGAGTCGTTACGGCCGGAGTGTATGCCCTCGTTAGCTCGTGGGGAGAGTATCTTTTCGTGTCGATTCTCGTGTCGAGTGATGCTAACAAGACCCTACCACTAGGCATTGCAATGTATACCTCTGATCAATATATCGAATGGGGGCAGTTACTGGGAGGAACCGTTCTAACATTCTTGCCCCTGTTCCTGCTCTTTATGCCCTTATCCAAATACTTTATAAAAGGATTTATGGAAGGTGCGATAAAATAATAGGGGTGGCACTATGAAAACTAGCAGTTTAAGAATCAATTTAACAGTTCTGGTTTTGATTGTCTTTTGTGCTGCGTTAGTGTCCGGCAGTTTGGCTCTGGCGAATAGTGATTCCTCGAATGAAAGTTGTCGAGTGTCGGTGGACAGCGAGCGCTACGTGGCGCCGGCAGCCGAGCTTGCTTCAACCAGTGACAACCCTGATTTTATAACTCTTGAAAACTCCGTTATAGAGGTTACATCACT
The DNA here is from genome assembly GCA_964649445.1 of uncultured Thermotogae bacterium. Lineage (GTDB taxonomy): Bacteria > Bipolaricaulota > Bipolaricaulia > M55B111 > M55B111 > JAGXLP01. The sequence goes on from CAZYPS010000008.1 coordinate 7,599, forward strand.
TCCGAATCGGGGTAGGTTGATCTTTGATTATTACTATAAGCCGGGCGAAGTCTCTCTGGTTTATAACGAGACCTCACCCATGCCTCTGGAGCTGGGTGACGATCTCTTTCTGGAGTTCGGAGGCTACTACACTTCTTATCCCTGGAACCAGCGAGCCAATCAGCCGTACGATCTCGGATACGAGGTCGACGACGATTCATCAACCAGCTGTTCGGTAACTATTTTCAAGAGAGGCGATGATTTTCCCCTTGACTACGAGGCCGAGTTAAAGATAAAACCGGGCGATTCCAGGGTCTATCTGAAAATCGAACTCTCAAATTCGACTGAGAAAGAACACAATATAGACTGGAGCGATAAGCTCGTTATTGCCGCAGGCGAAGAACTGGGGGCGGGTACGGAGTTGATCCTGCCCAGAGGTACCGAAGAGGTAACCGTAGAAGGAGGAGAAGTCTTCAGCTGGCCCCAGCCCTGGAAGAAATGGGAGAACATCGAGGGTCGGAATAAGTTCTCAGTTGCCCTTAATGATGTGGAGGGTGCAAAAATTAAAACTTATTATCCGAAAAAAGCTATTGAGTTCGTGAAGGAATGGGACAGTGCCAGTGGCTATAAAGAACTGGAGATACTCTCCTGGGGTCCCGGTTATGAGACCACCCTTGGAGCTTATCCGGGATTTCTCGTAACGAACAGCAAGCCGGAATTAACCCTCAAACCGGGTGAGACGAAAACTTTCCGAGTGAGGTTTTACGCCAAACAGGAATAACCGGATTTCCTGCTTGCGGAGGTATTATATGTCTCTTCTCATAGGTCTGGATATTGGCACTTCTCGAACAAAGTCTATTGCAATCGATTCCCGGGGAGAGAAGGTCGCTGCCAGTTCCCTGGACGGTTATAGCACGAAATTCCCTGAGTCAAGCTGGGCCGAACAGGACCCGTCTGAATGGTGGGGGGCGGTGAAAGAAGTTCTATCCAGGACCGTTAATAAAAACGACATCGATACCGGTGAAATTTCCGGTATCGGGTTGACGGGTCAAATGCATGGTCCCGTTTTTCTGGATAAGACGGGAACTCCCTTATGTCCATGTATGATCTGGTCGGATACGAGAGCGAAACAAGAGACACGGAGGGTTGACCGGTTAATTCCGGAGATTTCCAAAATTACGGGTAATCCCGCATCGGCAGGATTTACAGCTCCGAAGATTCTCTGGTTAAAAAATAACCGTCCCGATGTATTCGAGAAGATCTGGAAAATCGTTCTCCCCAAAGATTATATCAATTACAAACTCACGGGAAACCTCCTTACGGATCCTTCGGATGCCTCCGGCACGTTATTGTTCAACATTCAGGAGGGAAAGTGGAGCGATGAAATTTTAGATCGGCTCGAGCTGAGCAAAGAAATGCTGCCTTCTATCGCGAATTCAACTTCAATATCGGGAGAGTTACGACCAGAGGTCGCCTCCGAACTGGGCATCCCGGATGAGGTGCCTGTGGTAGTAGGGGGCGGTGATCTGGCGACTGGTTTAATAGGCAACGGGGCAGTTAGAAAAGGATCTGCCGCAATAACCGTGGGTACGGCGGGCCAGGTGTTGGTTCCTGTAAGAGAACTGAGGGAAGAATTTTTAACGAGTTTGTACGTTTTTCGCCTGCCGGATTCTGAGAGTTATTTTACCCTGGGTACCGTGCCGTCCGGGGGACAGTCTTTACAGTGGTTTAAGGATTCAGTTTCGAAAATAGAGGACCTGGTTGCCCGAGAAGTGGGCTCGCTGGATTCTTATGACCTTCTGAGCAGGCAAGCGAAAAGGGTGCCGGCCGGTTCCAACGGGTTAATTTTCCTACCTTACCTCATGGGTACAGGTAATCCTCATTTAGATTACAGGGCAAAGGGGGGTTTTCTAGGTTTGACGCCTGATCACGGTAAAGGGGAGATGATAAGGTCGATTATGGAAGGGGTTACGATGGTGCTAAGAGAATCCCTGGAGGTTACAGAAAAGTGGACCAAAATCGACGACATAAGACTCGGGGCTGGTGCAACCAACAGTCGTGTCTGGAACCAGATACAGGCCGATATTTACGGCCGCGAGGTTCGACTGGTTAACATTAAGAATCCCTCGCCGTTTGGTGCGGCATTGCTGGCTGGAATCGGTTTGGATATATTTTCAGATATTTACGAAGCCACGGATCAGGCAGTAAATGTAACCTCTCGTATTAAACCCGACGCGGAAAGAAGTCGGAAGTACGATGAGCTATCGAACATATACAAGAAGACCTATCAAGCTTTAGCAGAAGTTTTTTCTAAGTTGGAGTCATCCGAGGTCGGACAAATTGCTTAATAAACATTGGAGCGGTTCCATGAAAAATGACTTAATAATCCAGAATGGTAAATTGATCTTTCCTGGGAGGAATGAAATAAAGGAAGGTGATTTATGGGTTAAGGAGGGAAGGATAGAAGAAGTGAGGCTTTCCGGAGAGGGTCGTGAGATTACTACGAGCGAAGAAGTGATTGAAGCCGAGGGGTATTACGTGAGTCCGGGTTTCCTTGACCTCCAGGTGAATGGGGGAGCGGGAGTGGATTTTTTAGACCCAAACCCGTCTGGGATAAAAGAATTTGCTGATCTTTGGGCCTCACACGGGACAACTTCCTTCTTGGCAACCGTAATCACGAATCCCATTGATCAAATGAACGACTCCATGAAAGCCCTGCAAAGTTTTGAGATGGATAACTGTTTGGGGTTTCACGTAGAAGGTCCATTTATTTCGACTGAGAAGAAAGGGGCTCACGATAAAAATTACATTAAGCCTTACTCCAGTGAAAGCCTCGAAGAGATAACTAAAGGAGTGGAGGACGAAGTTAAAATGTTGACTCTTGCCCCTGAAATAGATAATTCTTCCGAATTGATCCACGACCTATCGACGATAAATGCCGTAGCTTCGCTCGGTCATACGAATGCCGAATATCCCTGTGTCATTGATGCTCTGGAAGAAGGTGCCAAAGGATTCACCCATCTTTACAATGCGATGAAAGGTTTCCATCATCGGGAGCCGGGTTGTGTGGGGGCTGCACTTGACTCCGAAGCCTATCTCGGAATCATCGTTGATGGACACCACGTCCATCCAGCTGGTATAAGGCTTGCTACAGGGGCAAAGGCGAGGGATAAGGGCTATTTGATTACGGATGCCATTTCTGCGACCGGGATGCCTCGGGGGAAGCATACTCTGGGTGCAAGCACTATTATTTTGGGAGAAGATGTCGCACGGCTTCCCGACGGAACTATTGCGGGGAGCATTCTGACTATGGACGAAGCCATAAATAATACCCTGGAATTTACGAATCTCAGCCTGGTAGAGGCAGTTAGGATGGCTACTGTTAATCCTGCGGAGTTTGTCAACGTTCGAGAGAGTAAGGGTACGCTTGAAGAAGGAACGGACGCCGATTTGGCCGTATTTGATGAGCAGTTACGGGTTGAGTATACGATCTCGGGTGGTGAGGTTGTCTATAACCGGAGCGAGGAGTAGAAAGGTGTTTTCAAATTCCTATTTCAGAAGTTTCAGCTGAGTAAAAATTTTCAAACTCATATATTTGGACTCTAATGAGGGATCATATTGAGAAAAATTATTACAAAAGACTACGAAGAGATGAGTATCAGAGCGGCAAATATTATTGCCCGTAAGATCATTGAGAAGCCTGAATCCGTGCTCGGTTTGCCGACGGGCAGGACTCCAGTTGGCACTTACGCTCGTCTGGTGGAATATTACGAAGACGATCTCCTTGATTTTTCCCAGGTAATCACTTTTAACCTCGACGAATACTATAATTTGCCCAGAGACCACGAGGAAAGTTTTAACAGGTTTATGGAAGAGAAGCTTTTCTCAAAAGTCAATTTGAAAGAAGAGCGAACAAATATTCCGAACGGAGAAGCTGATGATTCCGAGCGAGAATGCCGGAGATACGAAAACAGAATTGAAGAAGCTGGCGGTATCGATCTTATGGTTCTGGGGATAGGAGTTAACGGCCACATAGGTTTCAACGAACCGAAAGCCCGGTGGGAAAGCAGGACGAGATTAGTGGATTTGGCCGAGAGTACGAAGGAGCAAAATTTTGATCAACTGGAAGCCGCCCCGGATAAAGCTTTAACTATGGGCATTAAGACCATAATGCAATCGGACCGAATATTGCTGTTGGCTTCTGGTAGTAAAAAAAAGCCGGTTTTGAAGAAGATAATTCATGGTCCGGTAGATAGGGAATGGCCCGGTTCTATTCTGCAATTGCACCCGAACTTTACCGCAGTAATCGATAGTAAAGCGGCGCCGGATACCAGAAATTAAACATGGCTGAAATTTTGCTTGGTTGAGCCGGATGAAAAGTGAAAAAATTAGCGAGACCCGTCACTAGGGATACTCGCAACTGGTTTTCGCTGCCAGTTCCTCCAGTTCCTGAACACCTACGAACTTTTCCCCGTCTATTATCCAGGTCGGAACGTTTTCTATCTCCTGGTTTAAGCATTTGTCTCTGTTTTCGGAGCAATTTACGGAATCTACGTACTTAAAGGCGTCGCCGAATTTGTCCTTCTGCTCCTGGCAGTGGGGACAGGTGGGTAGACTGTACATCGTGACACCCTGTTCGGTCAGGCATACTGCCAGCTGGCTTGCGTGTGACTCCGGGTTCGATCCCGAATTCGATCCCGCAAGAACAAATAAGTAAAGGAGTAACGCAACTGCTATCAGGGTTAAGCCTGAAGCACCAATGATAAATTCTTTGGATCTAAAATCTATATCGAGTTTCAATCTAACCTCCCAGGTTAGCAGATTGGTACGTTAATAAAATTCCCCGAAATGCCTAGGATAATTCAATAAACTCCTTTCTTTCCTTATCTTACCACCCAGTTGGTCTAAATCCAATGTTTGTTCCACTTGCCACAATCACTAAAGAAACCAACTTGACCAAAAAAGTAAAGTCTGTATCGGATTTTATCTTTCTCCTTTCCGGAATTTCCCGGATATAGATTACTGTTAGTCCTATTCTGGACAATCTGACTAATTATATTAAATATTTACTCCGAAAAAACTGCTACCACAACTGTAACTTTATGAGCCTCTATAGCCGGTTTAAAACGAGCATCTAGTCTCCATTAAATTGTAGGTTGAAATCGTCCTGGGACAGATATATAATGAAGCTAATATGACTTGTCTGATAAGTCTGACTGGTCATACATAACAAAAAGTGATAAGAATGCTATTCGAAAAAGTAAGCTCAAAAAATTCGGCTCAGCAGGTAATGGAAGAAGTAGTAACCCTCGTGGAAGACGAAGGTTATGATGCCGGTGAGAAAATTCCTTCAGAGAAAGAACTTATGGACTATCTGGACTTTGGACGTTCTACGATAAGAGAAGCTCTGCATGCCCTGGTGGCCATAGGCGTGCTGGAATCCAAACCGGGTAAAGGTTATTTCGTGCGCCAGTATCATAAAATACCGCTCCATTCGAACGAATTCCTATCCAGGATTATGGATGACGATTCCTTCTTCGATCTTATGGAATCCCGAAAAATCGTGGAAAGATCCATCTTCATGATTGCTGCTGAAAGGTCGTCCCAAGAGGATATCGAGCGGATCGAAGCTTCTCTCGATACGCTAAAGAGGGCTTTAGATGAAGGTAGGAGTAATATAACGGGTTTGACCACTGACGTCCATTTTGCGGTAGCGAGAGCCACGCATAATCAGATTCTCGTTGGATTGCTCGAACAACTCAGTCCGATTATTGCTGAAAAAATAGAAGGAACCAGTATTCCACCCGAAGAAGATTACGAAATTCATAAAGAACTGGTTGAAGGGGTTAAGTCAGGGGATCCCGAGAAAGCAAAAACGGCTATCCTCGAGCATTTGAATCGCATGAAGGAAAGGTACTTGGATCATCTTCAGGAAGAAACGAGCGAAAATAATGAATAGTATTTCCGCCTCTCTCAAGGAAAGTCCGGATTGGTTGGCTCGGACGGATTTAATGAACTCCTGTCAATATTTTAACTCTTAACCCAATCCAAGATTGGATTGGCCGACGAACTATTCCTAATCGATATTAATTAATACCGGAGGTACCAGAAACTTCATGACAAAAATTGACGACCTAAAAGGTTTTTCTTATCCAACTCCCGAAGGGACTTCCGCGGTGGTAGGAGATCTCCCCTGGCACTTCGGAACGGAAAATTTCAACATAGTTTACAGGACCGATCCGGACGTTATTGCCAGATATTTACCTGATCCTCTTAAGCCGGGTGAGCACCCTGACAGGGTTATCGTTTCGTTTAGCAAATGGTGGTCGCTATGGGACAACCAGACTGACATGCCGACGATCAATCCCGAGAGGACCTGGTATACGGAGACAGTTGTCTGGGTTAATAGTTCGTACAAAGGAGAACAGGGTAAGACCTGTATTCACACCTGGGTAGACAACGATTTTACGATGGCTCGAGGGATGTTTCTTGGCTTTCCGAAAAAAATTGGCAAAACACATAAAACCGATTATAACACCATGAACCCGGAGATGCCTTCGCTCGGACCGGGTGAAGAACTCATGGGTTACACTTCCGCACACGGCGAGCGGTTGATGGAAGGCAAGATGGAGATAGAAAAAGAAATCCCATATGAGGAGTTACCTTCTCCGACGACAAAACCTCTATTCAATATCCGCTACTTCCCCAGTATAGAGAAAGGTGCGGAACCTTCCGTGTGCGAGCTAGTGAGGATAAATGCTGAAAACGCGAGACACGGTAAGGTCTGGAGCGGGAGAGGGGATATTAAATTGTACCCATCGGACATAGAGGAGTACTCCAACTTACAGCCGAGAGACGTTATTGGTGGGTACTATTTCGAAAATGGGATTACAGTTACCGGCGGAGAAGTACTGCATAGCTGGGTATGATTTTACCTCCATTCATGACCCACTTTCTCTTTAAAAGAATGCTATCTATTCAGGAGTTAGGCAAGGACAAGTGCTCATGGAAACTATAACCGATCGAGTCGGGTGATTAGATTTTGATAGGCTTTCAGCGGTTGAACAATTTACCGCTTGTACTAGATAAATTGTGATTTTTTTTCGGTACCTCTAACGGCTGATATTTTTCAAGCAGAGGAGGCAATATTTGTGTTCCTAGAAGAGGCTCAAAAAGAAAAGATTTACCACTCAGCGCTGCTTATCCTCGAACGGGTTGGAGTAGAGATTAAACACGAAGAGGCTCGCGACCTTTTACGAAATGCCGGGGTAAAGTTTGAAGGGGAAAGGGCTTTTTTCAAGCCCTATGATATTGAAGAGGCATTAAACAGTGCTCCTGCATACGTCAACGTTTACGATCAGGACGGAAACCTGGCTATGAAACTTGGTGGAGAAGACAGCTACTACGGTACCGGTTCCGATAATCCTTACGTGCACGACCCGTTTACGGAGGAAAAACGGTCAGCAAAACTAGAAGACGTTAAGAACTTTAGCGTGCTTGTAGAAGCATTGCCGAACCTGGATTTTCGAATGAGTATGGCGCTTCCGGAAGACATTCCCACAGACGTAGTTGACATTCATCAATTTAAGTCGATGCTGGTAAACGGTAAAAAGCCCATCGTGTTCACCTCTGCCGATCACAAAAATACAAAGACGTTGATAGATATGGCGTCAGTTGTTGCCGGAGGATACGAAGAGTTCGCCCAGAAGCCCTTTTTTGTTCAATATACGGAACCCACGAGCCCTCTGACGGCAACGGAAGATGCACTGGAGAGGTTATTGCTCTCCGCTCAGTACGAAGTGCCGGCTGTATTCATATCCGGAGCCATGATGGGGGCTACAGTTCCTACCACAGTGCCTGGAGCAGCCGCGGTCTGTCTGGCGGAGGAACTCGCAGGCGTTGTAATTTCTCAGGAGGAAAATGCCGGAGCACCGATCCTAATGGGTGGCGGTGGAGGGGCGATGGATATGAAGTCGACAGTGCTTTCCTACGGAGCCACTCCCGGTCTTTTGTTGGATCACACAATGATTGATGTCTGTAAACATCTCAACATGCCTGTCTTTCAGAAAGCCGGGTGTAGTGATTCGAAAATACCCGATGGTCAGGCAGCACTGGAATCGACACTGTGGTTTTCGATGATGGGAACTTCCGAGGCGGACCTTATCCACGATGTAGGTTATCTCGAATCGGGCAAAGTCAGTTCTATGGAAATGGTCGTGATTGGCGACGAAATTGCTGGCCAGATCCGGGATATAACTAGCGGGTTACAGATAGATGAAGACCATTTGGCGCTGGATGCAGTGGAGAGGGTTGGTCCAGGCGGAGATTACCTAACTGATTCCCATACCATGGACTATTTCAGAGATCTGAGGATGCCCAATTTAATGGACCGACAGACTTATGAAGCATGGACAGAAGACGGCAAGAAGTCGTTGACCGAACGGGCACGAGAAAAAGCTAAGGATATAATTCAAAACCACGAAACTGACAAAATGGAGGAAAGTAAAGTCGAAAAAATCAACAAAATTGTTAAGGATTCGACTACTAAAATCAGTGATGCTTAGAACAAAAACAGCAATGAAACAATTGACTGCTGGTGTTTTTGATGAGATCTTGTTCCCTGAGCTGGGTGTGAAATAATGATTTCATTTACCTTGAACAGGTTTGTTCAAGCGTTAACCAGTATTTTAATTGCGTCTGTCTTAATTTTCTTAATTGCCGAAGCTCTTCCCGGGGACGTGGCTCAGATGATCCTTGGTCAGTACGCTACGGAGGACTCGTTAGCTTCTTTGAGAGATAAGCTGGGGTTAAATAAGCCCCTTCACGTTCGCTATTTTGATTGGTTGTCAGGCGTTTTCCGGGGTGATCTGGGTACGTCGTTGAGCAAAACGGGTGTGAAAGTGGGGCCGTTGCTTCTAAGGCGGGCTCGCAATTCTCTGGTTCTGGCTGCCGGAGCCATGATTTTCATCATTCCAGTTTCCTTTTTGTTGGGAATTGCGGCCGGACTAAAACCCGGAAGCTGGTTGGATCGATTTATTTCCGTTACCACATTAGGACTTATATCTTTTCCTTCATTTATTACCGGCCTGGTGTTGATATTGATTTTTTCCGTTCAGTTTGGCTGGCTCCCGGCCTCCAGTTCTTTGGAGCTGTCAAAGGGGATATTCCAGCAGTTGCCAAAACTCATACTACCAACGCTTGCCCTTTCCGGCGTTATGTTGGGCTATATAACCAGGCATATTCGAGCTAGCATGGTCAAGGTTCTTCGATCCGATTATACGAGAGCGGCTACTTTGAAGGGCCTGGGACGGCGTAAAGTCATTACCAAACACGTACTTCGTAATGCTTTACTCCCAGCTATTACGGTAATTGCAATAAACCTGGGCTGGCTCTTAGGAGGAGCGGTAGTGGTCGAGGCAACGTTCGGATATCCCGGAGTGGCAAGACTTGTCCTGAATGCTATAAAACACCGCGATATTCCAGTGATGGAGGCGGGATTGCTTTTCGTAGTTATAGCCTATATTACCGTAAATTTCGGTACCGATATCCTCTACACCCTGCTCGATCCTCGAATTCGATACGACAGAGGTGAAGATTAATGGCAGATAGCAGTCCCGAGCTTGCACCGAGTTTCCTTGATAGGATAAAAAACGGTTTCTCCTACGTCCAGAAGCTCAGGCGAAAACCGCTGGGATTTGCGGGGTTAATCATTATCGTCTTTTGGATCTTAGTTACTATATTATCTCCCTACATAACCCCCTATGGTCCGACACAATTTTCATCGGACAAATTTGCTCCTCCATCATCGTCTCACCTCTTCGGGACGGATCGCTGGGGGCGGGACGTATTCACCAGGGTTGTAGCGGGTAGTCGGACGGCTTTTACCTTGGCTCTATCGGCAACTCTGTTGGGGCTGGTCGGTGGTACTGCTCTGGGTCTTTCAGCAGCGTACTTTGGAGGCTGGATAGAAGAAGTTCTGGGCCGATTGATGGACATTTTGATGTCATTCCCCGCACTGTTAATTGCTATGTTTGTACTCGGGGTGCTAGGACCGGGGACCATCAACGTTATAGTGGTCATCGGTATTGCCCATATCCCGCGTATAGGTCGGGTAGCTCGCTCAGCAACTCTACAGGTGAAGAACCAGGAATTCGTCGAAGCGGCCCGGGTCCGGGGAGAATCCGATCTCTACATTATGGGGGCGGAGATCCTGCCAAATATTCTCGATACACTTGGGGTCGAGGGGGCGATTCGCTTTGCTTATTCGATCTTTCTCAGTGCCTCGCTCGGATTCCTCGGGTTGGGAGTCCAGCCGCCGACCCCGGACTGGGGATTAATGATAAGCGAGTCGAGGAGCTATCTCCAGATAGCGCCCTGGCTGGCAATCTTTCCCGCTCTGGCAATAGCCTCCATGGTGCTGGGGGCGAATTTTTTTGCCGAAGGTCTGGAAGAAGTAACGGGGGGTGAGCGTTAATGACGGAACCGGTACTCGAAGTTGAAAATCTGGAGGTAACTTATAGTACTGATCGTGCTGAAGTCCATGCACTGAACGGCGTAAGCCTTGAGGTAAACCCTGGAGAAGTTAGGGGTGTAGTTGGAGAGTCCGGCTGTGGCAAGAGCACTCTTGCATTTGCCGTGATGCGTTATCTGGATCGCAACGGGAAGATTACGGGCGGCAGAATACTGTTTAACGGTGAGGATTTAAGGGAGAAGACTGATTCGGAAATGGATGAGATCTGGGGCAAGCACATGGGGATGATCTACCAGGACCCAACTGCTTCGTTGAACCCGTCCCTTCCGGTAGGCGAACAGATAGCTGAAGTAGCTACAGCTCACGGACTTGCCTCCTGGAACGAAGCAACTCGCCAGGCTGTCGACCTGCTGGATCGGGTTCATATCAGGGATCCGGAAGGTATAATTGACCGTTATCCTCACGAACTTTCCGGTGGTATGCGCCAGCGTGTCGGGATAGCCGCAGGGTTGATGGGAAAGCCGGAACTACTTGTGATGGACGAGCCTACTACTAATCTGGACGTTACGACCGAAGCTAAAATCCTGGATATCGTTGAAGAGTTAAAAGAAGATCTGAACTCCGCTTTTCTCTACATTACTCACGATCTGGGAGTAATAGCCAGGGTAGGGGACGGTGTAGATGTAATGTATGCCGGTCAGGTAGTAGAGCAGGCAAGCATAAACGAGCTTTTCGAAGAGCAGTATCACCCGTACACAAAACTCCTACTTCGATCTATTCCGGACCCGGAAGGCGGGAAGGATTCCTTGCAGGAGGTACCTGGGTCGATGGTTGACCTTACCGACCTGCCCGAGGGATGTAATTTTAGTACCCGGTGCCCCTACAGGGACGAGGAATGTTCGGAAAATGAACCGTATCTGGAAGGTAAGCAGGGGTCTCATGGTGCCCGTTGCTTTCGTGCTCCGGTTAAGGAAGCAGAAGAGACGGTTGGTGAGGTGGAAAGTTCCAAACCGGGTTCAATCTGGGATACGCCGCCTGAACTGAAGAGAGATGGACCCATTCTTTCGGTCAACCGGCTCAAAAAGTATTTTGGGGGAAATGGGAGCTGGTTTCCCGGGACGGAAAGTGACCCGGTCCGAGCAGTTGACGGAGTAGACGTGAACCTGGACCAGGAACAGACGATTGGAGTAGTCGGGGAGTCGGGTTGCGGCAAGACCACGCTCGCTCGGACGATAATTGGTCTCACCGAGGCAACAGATGGATATATTGACTTCGCGGAGAAGGATATTACGGTACCTATCTCAAAGAGATCGGTGGAAACGCTGAAAAGAATTCAGATAGTCTTTCAGGATCCCCGGTCGACACTGAATCCAAAGCGTACGGTGGGGCAAGCGATAGCGCGCCCGCTCTCCCTCTACGGCGACTTCCCCAGGGGGGAAATTTCGGAGAAAACTGGTAAGCTCCTACAGTCAGTTGGGCTGGATCCCTCACTTGCAGAAAGGTTTCCAGATCAGCTTTCGGGGGGACAAAAGCAACGTGTGGCCACAGCCAGAGCCTTTGCCACGAATCCAGCTCTGGTATTGCACGACGAACCGACCTCAAGTCTTGACGTATCCGTCCAGGCGACGATCCTGAATTTATTGCTTGACCTGCAGGAGGGTTCTGGCACAAGTTATCTATTTATTTCTCACGACTTAAGCGTAGTTCGCCATATTAGTGATCATATCGCCGTGATGTATCTGGGTCACCTGGTGGAGTACGGGACGACCGAGGAGATTTTTTCTCCTCCCTATCATCCATATACGGAAGCTCTGTTATCCGCCATTCCCGTGCCAGACCCCAATCTGGACCGCAAGCGGATAAGATTGACTGGTTCTGTACCTTCCGCGATCGATCCTCCTTCCGGTTGCGTTTTTCACACCCGGTGTCCGCGAAAAGTGGGAAAAGTGTGCGAGCAGGAATCGCCACCAGTTTGTGGGGAAGGGGATCACGAAATTTATTGCCAGATTCCGGAGGAAGAGTTAAACGAGGTAGATCCAGTTTTATCCTAAATATTCGGAGGTGAGTTTTAGAGTAAAAAAGTTTTCAGGTAATTTGGTGTTAGTCGTCCAAATTAACACAACCAAGACAGCAGGAGGTTTATAAATGAGTAAAGACGAAATTTCCAGAAGAAAATTTCTGCAAAAGAGTGCAATTGTCGGTGCAACGGGAGTCTTATCTAGCGTTTTTGGTTTCACGAGTTTCGGTAACCAATCAAAGAAAATTGCAAAAGTGGCAATCCGCCCCACGTCAAATATTATCCCCGGTTTGCTGTACGATTCCCCAGGAGCCGACATATGCGGTTCTTACTGTGACTACATGTTCAGACTAAAAGGTCCGGACCAGAAACGCGAGCCGTCCCTGGTAGAAAGCTACACTTCGTCAGCTGATAAAAAGAAATGGACGTTCAAGGTCCACGAAGGGGTTAAATTTCACCACGGGACTGAACTAACTTCAAAAGACGTTGCCTATACGTTTAGAAGAATCATGGATCCCGATGTTGGATCTCCGGCGAAAACTCTTTTTTCCAATGTAAAAGAGATCGAGGAAGTGGATAAATATACCGTCCGGTTTCACCTGAAGAAGCCGGGTCCAAGTTTTCCTCTGGAGTTCTACGACTATAATACGGCAATTGTGGCCCACGATTTCGATTATTCAGGAGAAGGGAAGGGAAAACCAACGGGTACCGGTGCTTTTAAGATCAAGAAATACGTGCCCGGGGAAAAGCTCATAATGGAACGAAATCCCGATTATTTCCGGCCGGAGCTTCCGAAACTGGACGAACTACACTTTACTGTCGTCCCGGAAATTGAAACGCAGGTATTAATGCTCATAAGCGGTGACGTCGACGTGGTATCGTTTGTCAACAGCCAGCAGTTTAAAAAACTGAAAAATAACTCGAATGTTACTGCTGATATGGCTACAGGTGGTATGCACGCGCCTATAAGCATGAGAACGGACAAGCCACCGTTCGACGACGAAAGAGTCCGTGAGGCGATGAAATACTGTGTCGATCGGGAAAGTATGCTGGACTCTGCCCTTTACGGTTACGGTAAAGTCGGGCACGACCATCCCGTTGCTCCCGTGTATGAATGGTATAAAGACCTTGGTACCAGGGAGAGGAATATTCAGAAAGCAAAATCACTGCTTAAGAAAGCAGGATACGGAAACGGTCTCGATATCACTTTGCATTATACAAATAACGTGGATCCGGCTCCAGCCGTAGCCTTAAACTTGCAGAGAATGGCCAGGCCAGCCGGGATAAACATTGAGCTTAAGGGTTCGACCAGCGACGTTTATTATTCGAAGTACTGGCTTAAGGCGAACCTTACCTGTACTCCATGGGCTCACCGGGAGAACGTCCTTGACGTGCTGAAACTGGCCTACAAGAGTGATGGTCCCTGGAACGAAGGTCATTACGAAAACCCGGAAATTGACGAACATATTGAGGCAGCATCGACTACAATTGACAAAGAAAAGAGAAAGAAACACTTTGATGCAATTCAGGAAACTTTAAGAGAGAATGGACCTGGTTTGATTCCTGTCCATCAGGCGAGGTACGGAGGACATAACAAACGAGTAAAAGACGTGTGGAGAGTTCGGACCAGTATAGCTGATTTCAGACATATGAAGATTGCTTAACTTCGATATGATTGTCTGGGGTAACGACCCCTCATTGAGGGTTGTTACCCCAGATCTTTATTTACTTATTTAGTGACAAAAGGGCGAAACCATCAGCAATTTGCCAAATGGTAGTTGTTAGATGGATAGGCAAAGCACTTACACTATCGAAAGTTGTTTCGACTAAACCAAAGTAGAAACCATAGTTAGGCCAAATCCATTGGCGAGGGGGATACGGGATGTCTAGCGAGCAATATTATTCGACGAGAGCAACAAGAATGGTAAGTTCCAAAATCAGAGAAATCAGTAAGATTATTTCTGAACGTGATATTATATCGCTTGCCGGGGGTATGCCCAGTCCAGATTCCTTTCCGATTCAGACCGTTTCTGAATTAAGTAATCGGATCCTGAAAGAGAATGGGACTGAGGCATTACAGTATGGTACTACCACTGGGGTGAAAGAACTCAGGTGTGAAGTCGCTACTAGGCTTAACGAAAACTTTGGAATGTCCGTTGAGAAGGAAAATATCCTTATTACATCCGGGGCCCAGCAGGCCCTTTATCTGGTTGGAAAGGTGTTCGTGGAGCCTAACGATGAAGTAATAGTAGAAGCTCCAACCTATGCCTCTATACTCCAGATTTTTCAAGAACTTAACGCAGATGTAAACGATATAAATCTGGAAGAAGACGGGTTTTCCGTAAAAGAGCTGGAAAATTATCTCCGGAATGGAGGCAATCCTAAACTGGGATATTTCGTTCCGACTTTCCAGAATCCTTCGGGAATTACGACCAGCGAAAAAAAACGTAAAAAATTAGTTGATCTAGCACATGAGCACGATTTTTTGGTAATAGAGGACGACCCTTATCATCAGTTACGATATACGGGGGAAGATGTCCTACCAATATCCAGTATTGACGGCGAAGACAGAACTATTTACGTTGGTACCTTATCAAAGCTTCTTGCTCCCGGAATTAGAGTTGGCTGGATAGCTGCGAAGCGAGAATTTATAGATAAATTACAGCTTGCCAAACAGCCGGTGGATCTTTGTACGAACGTCTTCTCGCAGTATCTGGCCTATAGATACTTAAAAGAAGATATCGTAGATTCTCAGATTGAAAAGATCAAGGAACTCTATAAGGTAAAACGAGATCACATGCTTGAGGCCCTGAGAGAGTTCATGCCCGATGAGGTAGAGTGGACAACTCCGGAAGGCGGGATGTTTATTTGGCTGGAATTACCGGAGAAGTACGATACCGAAGAAATGTTTCAGGATGCTCTGGATAATGGTATCGCGTACGTTCCCGGATCCATTTTTTACGGAAATCAACCTCAGAAAAATACGCTGAGATTGAACTTTACCTTTGTTGAAAAAAAGGAAATCAGGGAAGGGATAGCTAAGCTGAGTAGTCTCATAGAAAAAGTTCAGGCCTGAAGAGGCAAGTGCGACTCTTACACATGACAACTTTGGAATCAGGACTGATGCGTAAATTAGTTTTTGGGGACTTGAGCAAAGCCCGGTAGTTTTTTCAGTTCATGTTGAATTCTATTCCGACGCATCTAAGAAACGGTTAAGTGAGAGATTGCCGACGTGGTAGTTTCGAATCGATATTTGATAGTGACTTCCGCCGGTCTCTTAAATACTCCTAGAGTTAGTTGAATCAGCAATACTTCCGGATAATAATGTTGTGATATGTACCATGAAAGGGAATTGAGCGAAAAAGCGATGGACCTTGGAGCGGATCGGTTTGGGATCGCTGATCTCGAGATGCTTAGTAGTTATCCCACCGTTCCCCCGGATTTACTGGAAGGGTTTACAAGGGGGATCTCCGTTGGGGTCAAGCTCACGGATCCTGTAATAGATAGTCTGCCGGATTCACGGCCGCTATACGCGGAGCAATACCGATTAGTAAATGATAGTCTGGATCGAATCTCTTTTCGGCTTGCTAGGTTTATCGAGGAAGAAGGGAACAAGGCATTGCAAATACCCGCAACAAAGATCGTTAGTAAGGGACACTGGCGGAGTTTTGTATCTCATAAAGCTGTCGCCCGAGCTGCCGGGTTGGGCTGGATAGGTAAATCTTTACTGTTGATAAATCCGGAGTACGGACCTAGGTTGAGATGGGCGACCGTGCTTACCGACATGGATCTGGATGCAAGTGGACCGGTAGAGAGCAAGTGCGGGAACTGCGTCGAGTGCGTGGACGCCTGCATAGTTGATGCTTTCGAGGATTCCGAATTTGAGGGCTACCCTAGGAATCGGGATTCTTGCTTTGAAGTTGACAGGTGCGCACGGAAGCTGGAAGATTTTGCTAACGACCCCCAGGTCGGAAGCATGGTCTGTGGTATATGTATCAAGGCCTGCCCCTGGGGGTCAGTTAAAGACAATCGTTCGAGCTGATCTAATTAGCTTCCGTGATCTTGACTTTTTTGGCGGTTCCTCTACTAAATTCGCGGAGTGCCGTGGCGTCCCCGGCAAGCTCGCCTATCACAGTTACCGGAGAAGCTGGTCGCGGCTCTGAATCATCGCTGCTCGGTGTTGAACCGTAAAATATGCAAAATGCATTTCCGTCCGGCCAGTAGGCCAGGTCTCCTATTTCTAATTCCACTTTGGGATTTTCGTTTTCGCTTATATCTACGGGAATCTCAAAATAAATTTCGTTACCCCAGAAGCTGGGTTCCGCTTCGACCGGCAGTTCTTCTCTTATTGCTTTGGCGGTTTCGGAATCGTTCAATTCCCCTTTGAACGATCTTTCGTTGATGGTAATGGTTATTTCTTTACTCAAATTTTTACCTCCCCGGATGGTAGTAAAGTTAGGGTCAATACAAATGCCCTTTTTTGGTAATGGAAAAGTATTATAACCTAAGTTCAACTAGTCTTCAGTGAATTGATAAAAAGAGTCGGTAAAAATGAAAGGTCGCGGTGTGGTTGATTTGTGTTTCGAACTTTTATTGAGTTGATGAATAAACGGTTTCATCGACGATCGCTGATATTTCAAACCTCTCTCCTGGGTAAAGAAATCGCTTGAATAGCGCTATCCCCTTATAGAACGGGGTATTATCCATAAGTTAATAAATTGGCTTGTTCACCTTCTCCTCAAGAAATGGCGTGGAGTCTGGTTGGAAGGAAATTTTACTCTTGGGTTTGACCTATTATCGCGTTGTGGAGCCTCGCCCTGAAGTCGCCGATTCGGTCTTTACCCCTAGCTCTATCAGGATGCACTCTATTCGTTAAAAATACTATTCCCAGGTTACGCGAGCGGTCGATCCAGATGGACCCACCTGTAAAACCAGTATGACCAATTGATTCGGGCGAGAGAAGGTCTCCCGCCGAGTCCGCGTCCTCACCCTGCAACTGCCAGCCAACCGTTCGCCGGTCTCCTTTAATGGACTTTGTAAAGTCACGCCCCAGCAGGTCAACGGTGGCGGTTCCAAGAATTCTTTCTCCCTTAAACTTCCCTCCGTTTAGTAGGCAAGCTACGAATTTACCCAGATCCTTCGCGGTGGCAAATAAGCCCGCGTGACCACTGGCGCCTCCAAGAGCGCGACAATTCTCGTCGTGGACCTGTCCTCGGATAATCCCTCGCGTGGGAGTATCCTCAGTTGGAGCTATTCTTTCCAGTAGCTCGTCGGAAGGGTTAAACCCGGTATCTTCCATTCCAAGAGGGCGAAAGATTTTCTCTCGGGAGAGGTCGTTTAGGTTGTCCCCTTTTACTCTCTCTAAAGCCAGGCCGAGAAGGATGAAGTTGAGGTCGCTATAAATTACCCGTTTGTTGGGCGGGAGTACCGGTTCAAGAATTGGCCACCTGTCAGTCAATAGTCGTTCCAGTGCTTCGTCTTTGTCGGTAGTTCCTGAAAAAAGGTTGGTCCAGGGCGTCAGGCCCGACGTATGGGTCAGGAGGTTCTTTAAAGTAATCTCCTGGTTGGTAAATTCATTGACGTAACAAGAAACCGGATCGGTTAGATTCCAGGCGCCGGACTCGACTAGCTGGAGAGCCAGCGTCGTGGTGACGACGACTTTTGTTAGCGAAGCGAGATCGAATATCGTATTCAGTTCCATGGGCTCTTGAGCAAGGACCTCGGACTTTAACCCATAGGCGTCGTGTTTTAATGTCTCCTCTTTATCCCGGACCAGCAGGATGCCTCCAGGAAAAGTTCCCTTTTCCAGCTCCTCCGTGAAGAGTTGATCTACCCGATCAAACGTTGGGTTATTTTTCACCGTTTTCACCTCCCGCCGGTGATATCTTGCCAAGTCGAACGAACTTTCTTGCACCGGTCGCTCCCGGGACGTTGGAGGGCCTGCCGTTATGGGTTTCGTAAGCCAGTATCGCGAACCCGATAGCTTCCTTTGCTTCCGCCGGTACGCCAAAATTCCCGGAAGTTTTTATTTTTAGGCCGGTTCTGTCTTTCAGCTCCTTTACGAGCGTGTCATTTTTTACCCCTCCTCCGGCAATTATCATTTCGTCAACGGGCCCGAGATATTCCTCGATGTTGTACCTGAGTGATTCCACAGTGAAAGCGGTAACGGTAGCTAGCAGGTCTTCGTCTTTCAACTCGAATTTCCGGCCTTTCCGGAGAATTCTCCGGGCGAATTTCTTGCCGAAGTCCTTTCTCCCTGTCGTTTTTGGCGGTGGTTTTTTGATGAACGGGTGATCCAACAACCAGGAGAGCAAATCCCCGTGAACTTCCCCACTTCCGGCTAACCTTCCCCCCGGGTCGAATTCTTTCTCTCCGTCCGTGAGGTCTCTAACCAGTTGGTCCAGAACCATGTTTGCCGGCCCGGTATCGAAGGCGATTATATCATCGAGTGTTCCACCGGCTGGCAGGTAGGTAACGTTAGCTATACCTCCGAGATTTATCGAAACCCTGTCCGTGGAATCCGACTGGAAAAGCTTGAAATCGACATATGGTATCAACGGAGCTCCCTCACCTCCAGCAGCAACGTCTCGAATCCGGAAGTCAGCTATTGTCGTAATTCCAGTTCTCTCCGCTATCACGTCCGGTTCGCCGATCTGGAGCGTATAAGTTTCCTCGCTGTCATCCGATGGTGGGAGGTGGCAGACGGTCTGGCCGTGAGAACCTATTAGTTCGGGTTTTTTGCCCGAATCGTCGATGATTTCTTTTGCCGCTCTCGAAAATTGCTCTCCCACTTTAAAATTTGCTCGGCACAGACTTTCCACGTCTCCGCCCTCGGTCAGAGCCATTAACAGGTCTTTTAATTCGTCGGGATAGGATGTCGTTTTATATTTCAGGAGATCTACTTTCAACTCGTCTTTCCCGGATATCTCAGCCAGAGCTGCCGTAATTCCGTCCATCGATGTTCCTGAGATTAATCCAATTATCTTCATTGTGTATCATCCTCCTCTAATACTGGATTCAGGTAATAATAGCTTCCAGTAGCATTTTATGTGCAAAACTAGCTTTGGAAACCGTTCAGGAAAATCCCATCGGAGGCGAGCGGGCACGGTCTCTTGATTTCGGAGAAATCAAGAGGAGCGAGCCGAGATCGGAAAGGGTAATTTCCCCGCTGGGGAAATTGATCCCTGGTTTTGTCGAACGGTTTCCAAAGCTTTAAATTCATTTTACACAGTTACTTACACTATCATAGCTTCCCTGGAGTTCTTCTTAGCTTTGATGGATGTTATGTTTTGACTTTCAATAATATTGACCGCAATCGAATTCCGAAATATTCAGCCAAAAATACTACATGGTTACGTCACTATTTCCCCCGGGTTCCGCGGAACTTAGGATCGATCGTTTCCCGCAACGCGTCACCCAGGAGGTTAAACCCTAGAATTATCGTGCTTATTGCCAGTCCCGGGACTAGAATAGGCCAGGGACTTAACCTTATGTAATTTCGACCTTTGCTAATCATTACGCCCAGTGATGGTATTGGTGGTGTCGGGCCCAGGCCGAGAAAACTCAGCGAGGATTCGACTATTATCGCTGCAGCGAGATTTATCGTGATCTGGACGAAGATCGGGGCTGCCACGTTGGGCACCACGTGTCGTCCGATTATCGTCAGGCTCCCCCGCCCGCTGGCGTTGGCAGCTTCTATATAGCTCTGTTCTTTTACGGATAATGTCGGGCCTCTGGATGTCCTTGCAAAAATTGGAATGTAAACAATTCCTATTGCCAGTATCGCTCCGAGTGTCCCTGACCTAACTATTGCGGCAATAGCTATAGCAAGAAGCAGAATTGGGATGGCAAACAGAATATCCATGCTTCTCATTATTAACGTATCCGCCGTTCCTCCAAGGTAAGCCGCGAAGATGCCGATGAAGCTTCCTACCAGTGCTGACAGAAAAACGGATGTTGCCGATATTCTCAGTGTAGTTCTGACTCCGTAAAGGATCCTCGTTAACAGGTCTCGGCCAAATCTATCGGTCCCCAGGGGGTGAGCGAAAGAAGGGCCCTCGAGTTTATCTATTATATTCATTCCTGTCGGCTCGTACGGCGTGATAAATGGGGCCAGGACTGCTCCTACCACGACTAAAGCGAGTAACAGGAAGCCAACCAGGCCCTTCTTGTTGTCAATCAGGATTCTCCTGCTCGCCTCGGTATAGCCACTTAATCGATTTCTGAAGGCGCTCATGAGTACCTGATCCTTGGATCGATGTAGGCATAAAGGATATCTACAACGAGGTTAACGATCACGAACGAAGTCGTGATAATTAGCACCATGGACTGAAATACCGGGTAGTCTCTCTGAAATATCGCCTGGACCCCCAGCCTGCCAAGGCCCGGTATGGAGAAGACCTGTTCTATAATAACCGAGCCTCCCAGGAGGTACCCCATCCGTATTCCGATCAATGTTACCAGCGGAATAAGGGCGTTTTTAAGAAGGTGCTTGAATAGTACCCGGGTCTCGGACAACCCTTTTGCCCGAGCTGTCCTTATGTAATCCTCCTGGAGGCTCTCGAGGCTTGACGATCTTGCCATTCTGGTGAAGACGGCGGCATTTGGTATTGCCAAGACCAGTGAAGGCAGGAAAAGACTAAAGAGGTTCTGGGCAGGTGCTTCCCAGATATGGGGAAAGTTAACCAGAGGGAAGATGTCCAGATATACACTGAAAAACAGTATGGCAACTATACCGCTCCAGAAGGCGGGGATCGACATGCCAGCGAGCATTATCATCTGGACGAGCCATTCAATCAGTTTTGAATCCAGCGCGGCCGAAAGTATTCCCAGCGGTATGGCAATAATTAGAGCCATAACCAGGGCATAGATTGCCAGTTCTATGGTATAGGGAAATCTGTTGAGTAAAAGTTTTGATATCGGCTTCTCCGTTCTTAACGAAAACCCCAGATCGCCCTGTGCGACACCTGAAATCCAGTTGAAATACTGGATGTAAAGTGGTTTATCCAGCCCGAGTTGCCGCCTTGCGCTTTCCAGTTTTTCCGGTTCGGCCGCCTCGGTTCCGAGCAGGATTGAGGCAGGATCACCGGGCATGCTGTGCCCTATAAGAAATACGATTATTGAAGCCGTAATGAGAATTGGTATTAGAAAAAGTATCCGCCGACCTATATAAGAAATCATAATTGAGGAAATAAAGTGGTGGCCGGGATTTCCCGGCCACCCTGTGGTTATTTTCTATTTAAGCCAGGCCCTTCTCAGTAGAGCCATGCTTCTGTCAGGAAGTTGTGAAAAGTCCTGAACTTCTTCCCTGGTAATGGTATGGAGGTCGGCGTAAGCTACAAACAAAATCGGCATCTGATCGATCAGCCGTTTCTGTATCTTTTCGTATACCTCCTGTCTCTCTTCCTTGTCGGTCGTTACTCTTCCTTTCTCCAGGAGGTCGTCCATCGTCGGGTCGTCATAATTGAATACGTTCGTCGATCCTTCAGAATGGAAGGTCCTGAAGAAATAGCCATCGGGGTCAAACGATCCACCGTTCAGAGAAGCAAAGGAATCGAAGTCGCTGTTTCTCCAGGCGTCCAGGAACGTACCCCATTCGACGGTGTTCAGTTCCATTTCAATGCCCGCTGGCTTCAGTTGCTGCTGAAGTACCTGGGCAATCTCCAGAGCAGTCTGGAGAGTCGGAGATACTGTAACGGAAAACTCAATCCCGTTGGAATAACCCGCCTCTTCGAGCAATTCTTTTGCCTTCTCGTAATCCTGTTCGTAAGAGTCCAGTTCGGAAGCGGGAACGTACCATTCTCCAAGGGCCGGTGGTAGAGGGGTTCCTTCCGTTGCAAGACCGTCGTAAACTCCTTCGATTATTTCTTCCCGGTCCGTTGCATAGGAGATTGCCTGCCTGACCATGGGATCCGTTAATGGCTCTTTGTTCAGGTTGAATCCAATAAGGCTGTAGGCGAGTTCCTGCGTGGAGATTACTTTTACGTTTTTTGCCCCGCTTGACACCTTGACGGAAGTGGATTCGGCCGAAGGAATTACGTGAATATCCCCGCTCTGAAGTGCGGCTCTTCTGGTAGCCGCTTCAGGTATTATCTTGTAAGTTACTCTATCGAGATACGGCAGGCCTTCCATCCAGTAATCCTCGTTATTTTCGAGTACGATCTGCTCTCCGGGCACCCAGTTTGAAAGAGTAAATGGCCCGGTACCGAGTACCTGTCTCTTGAGATTTTCTCCCTCTTCAAAGACCGACTGCGGCACTATTGCCCTTCCGGGACCGGAAACCTTATTCAGAAAAGGGGCAAACTTGCTGGAGAGGGTCATCTTTATCTCGTATTTACCGGTAACTTCCATGTTCTCTATCTTCTGTAATCTGCTTGCCTGGGGAGAGCCCAGATCGGGATCCAGTATTCTGTTGAAGCTAGCTTTTACGTCTTCCGCCGTAAGTTCAGTACCGTCGTGGAACTCGACTCCCTGTCGTATGTGAAAGGTATAAGTTTTTCCATCTTTCGATATCTCCCAGTCGGATGCTAGTGCAGGCACCAGTGCGCCGTCCTCATTGTGGCGGAGTAATCCTTCGTACATGGTTTCTATGACCCTGAAGCTGCTGAAACTTGTTGCCAGGTGGGGGTCGAGGTTACCGATCTCCTGTCTTAATCCAACAAGGAGTTCCCCGCCCTGGTTCGGAGCGGAGTTAGCCATTCCTGCGAACGGGAGTGAAACCAATAATGCGAGTGCCAGGAAAACAGCACTGAAAAAACGTTTGTTCATTTTTTCCTCCTCGATAAATAGGACCTAAGTTAACCAGTTAATTTAATTAGTGGTACATTCCACTTATCCGATATGCTAAACTAGCCTGCCTGGTTATTCAAATAAAACCACACTACTACCTTCCCGAGCTTTTAGAGGAGTTCTTTTTTAAAATTGTTAGAAATGCCTACTTAGTTCTTTCACCATTATATGAAGCGAAATACAATTCATGGACAACGAGTTCATTTTATTTTCTAACCCCCTGCAGTTTACCTGACTGCCGGGATTTAGCCTATGTCAAAACTTATAAAGTTAAATCAGTTGCCAGGTAAACTGCAGGGGGTCCTTACCGCGGGTAGATATCAAGCACGGTAGAGGTAAAAGAACTGAGACCAAAAAAGTTTTAGTTCCGAAAGAATAAGAGAGGAGTTGAGAAATAGTTGTTTAATTGAGGATAACCTCCAGCTTTCTGGATAGGTGACGGTTTTCCGGGTAAGCTTTTCTAAATAGACCTGAGCTTTTGCGGGACCAGGAAGGAGAATCATGGTTTCTCTCTTTATCGGAATTGCCAGTTACGTCATGGCGGGGATATTGAGCCTGACATATTCCCGCCGGAAGTACTGGTTTAGTCTTATCGGCTGGATAGGCGGATTGGCAGGACTGGTAGCTGGGATACTTATTTACGATAGAGCCGGTAGCTTGGTCAGCAACCTGGGAAGTTTGGGGGCTCTCGGTGTCGAGATAAAGGTGGATGAGACCACGCTGCTGTTTGTGGCTCTCGTTGTAGTATTGAATTTCTTTACCCTCACTTATTTAAGAGATGAGAAAGATGGGACTTTTTACTGCCTCTACAACTTCCTGCTGGCAGCCTCTTACTCGATTGCCTTCTCCAACGACCTTTTCAACCTATACGTTACGATAGAACTCATGTCCCTGATCTCCATACTGTTGATTGGCTACGAAAGGAGGCCGTATCAGATTTATGCCGGGATTAAGTATCTACTGATTTCGTCTCTTGCCATGAGCCTCTACTTTATCGGTCTGGGCTTTATCTATAGGATTGGTGGGCACTTGGGTATTAAGGAGTTGATTGATGGGCTTGAAGGGGCTACCTCCCTGGACCTGTCCGTTGGGTTCGGGTTGATTCTCACGGGGCTGGCGGTGAAAGGGGGAATATTTTTGTTCAGTATGTGGCTTCCCGATGCTTACAGTTACAGTGGAACCGTGGTGTCCGTTCTCCTAGCTGGAATAGGAACGAAGGCGGGGTTGATAGGAATCATTAGAATTACCCCTCTCGCCGGCTGGAGCGGCCTGCTTCTCGGACTGGGAGCGATGACTGGAACCGTTGGAGCGGTGCTTGCGGTGGTCAAGAGGCGGCCAAAGAGGATCCTGGCTTTTTCCTCGATATCTCAGGTCGGTTACATCTTAATGGCTGTAGGAATGGGAAATCGGGCTGGAGTACTGCTGGCTTCTCTGTACGTTTTCTTTCACGGACTGTTTAAAGGGTTGCTGTTCCTGTCGGTTGGGTACGCTGGCGCCGGAAATGTGGATACGACTGAGGGAATCGGTTCGGTCCCGATCGCCAGCAAGATCGGGCTACTGGTTGGCTCCCTGTCTATAATGGCCATCCCTCCGTTCAACGGATACTTCGGTAAGACCATATTGCTGGAAGGAGTCGGATACGAATGGGTCCGGTGGGTGATTCTGTTTATAGGTTTTGGCACGGTAATCTACTCCCTGAACCTGATTAGGTCGTTTTTAATCGATACTTCAACTGAAAGCTCCGATCCAGGAAGTTTTTCCGTCCTCGGTTTTGCAGGGACTGTAGCTCTATCTTCTATCAGTATTTGGTTCATTTTTGGGGGTCCAGAGACGTTACATCTCTTAAGCCCCTACCAAATATTGGTCGCTTTCGGGGTATTGGCTGCCGGGGGGCTCGTTCATCAGGGACTGCGGGGACGGCTGGGGGAATTCGTGCTCCCTGCTTTTCCATTTGACCTCGATAATTCCTTGATTTCACTTTTTACGGGTTTTTGTGTCGTGGTGTTGGTTTTACTGTTGATATGATCCGGGTTTAACTGGGCCACCGAAAAAACAGCCGAGGTATTAAAGGTGCGGGTTCTGATGGGAAGATATACCGGAAGGCCCGTTAATAGAGCTAATAAGTGAATTCGTAAATATAATTCCGGTAAGCCGGGTGGAAATTCTTCACCCGGTGTTTTCTATTTGGACCCAGCAGGGGACTTCCACAGCTCATTTGATTTCGTACAATTAAGAGAACGGAGGGGGTAGCATGAAAAAGGACCCCGTTACGAGATATGGAGTAACTTTCCTGAGCTTATTGATATCCGTACTTCTGCTTTTACCTGTAAGTTCGACCTCTCTGCTGGCAGAAAATGATCAGGAAGCGAATGAAAAGGAAAACTACGGCGGAAAATCGGTAAGAGTAAGGCAAAGGTACTACGAAGGGAATTCTAATTACCGAGAGCTACCCGGACTTGAAATTGCTGATTCCGGAGTTTATGGGAAATCATGGACTCTTAGAGAGTACGGAGTAGATGAGAACCCTTACGGGATTATCGGGGAAGCCGTAGTGAGTTATTCTTTCAGAACGCCAAAAAACTGGTCCGTAAAGAATACAATTCGCAGATTTGCTTCGGGCGAGGACATGCTAATCTTCCGAATTACCGGAGAGAAAGGAATATGGGGAATCGTAACCAGGGTCAAACTTCCGGGTTCCTCGTTCGATGACGAAAGAGAATTCGCCAGGTATTACGCGAGCAGAAGATCCGATTTTATGGCACTTTTGGAAGATATAGACGACGCCGAAGTAACTACGAAACTCAACTTTATTCAGGGTTTAACCACGAGGAAATCCGAAGAGGTCAGTCACTATGAATCCTATTCAACGGTGGAGTTTCCCGATGGAAAATACGCTAACGTTGCTCAGTACCTGCTCCAGAAAGATCTGGGCTACGTGGTTGATATGTACATTCCCCACGAGTCGCTAAACCAGAGATCGAGAACTATAGCTTACATGATCGGGAAGAGTTTTACCGTCTATCGGTTTAGATAGATCCTGTATTTTGGGCCGAATTTTGCTGGTTGCATCGGGTTCTGCCGTAGCTTAACTCAGGCGATTGCTTCTGGTGTCAGACGATCTTCGCTTGCTTCAATCCGCGCCGCCGATGTCGAAGTTCTCTTCTATAACCTTTCGGACGTGCTTCGGCTCGACGTTTGGCGGCAGTAATTTTGCTATCATCCAGGTGGCGATGCTGAAGGCGTTTTCGGGTTTCAGAAAAAGGCTGACCTGTCTCTCCCGGATCACGTCGTCTCCGCCCTCTTCGCCGACCTGTCTCCCCAGGCTCCCGTCTTTATTGATTTTAAAAGTTTGAGAGTCCGGTCGTTCGGAGTGGTCGGTGACGAAGTCCATATGCATGTCGCCGCGAGAAGTCATTCCTCCATAAACTCCGTTGGCGTAAACTGTCTGATGATCGTCGGAAGTTTCGAACTTGATATCTACTTCTTCGTAACGTTCCATGTCGCGGGGATCGAAACCGGCGTTTTTGTCTGCAGTCATTGTTTGACCAACCTCCCTGAGTTGGTAGGATATGGCGAAAGGTCAGAAAATTTCGCTCGGACGGTTATAACAGTTTGAATACCGATATAATCATGTTATTGTCGGAATTAGGCTCGTTGACTATTAATCTCAGCTAAAGTCTTAAATCCTTCCGCCCCTTTTTCGTGCCATCCTTTGGTGGTATAAATTTTTTCGGCGTATTCTTCCGAGACGTGAGTTGCCACTACTTCCCCGGTAAATATTCTGTGATCTCCGGAAACAATTGCCCCTCTCTTTTCGCACTCGTAGCAGGCAACGGAGTCCTCTATCAAAGGGGGATTTACTTCAGCGGCGGGAGTCGGCTCCAGGTCAGTCTTTTCAAACTTGTCGACGTTTTTTCCCGAGTTGCGGCCGCAGTAATAGACGTCTTCCTTCTGCTCTTTGTTCGGAAAGGCGAGGGCGAAATCCTCGGTTTCTTCCATCAATTTGTGTGTGTATCTCTCGAAAGCGACACTTACGGCCATTATTCTCGGCTCCGCCGAGGAAAAGGTACACCAGCTGGCTGGCATCGCATTGGGCGTGCCGCCTCTATTGGCCGTTACTAACTGGAATATCCAGTTGGGGTATTTACGATCGATTGCTGCACGCGTTTCAACTTGCTTCATATTTACCTCCTTAAATTTATCCCAATAAAGTATTGTAAACCAGAACCTGCCCCGGGCCAAATTGATGATAATCTTGAGGAATAATAAAGAATGATTCAAACCCCGGTTGGGTTTGTTACCAGCTCGGTCGATATGAGAATTTTTGGAGTATTAAATGGGTTTAGTACCAGTACCGTTCACCGAGGCCATTACCATTCAGGAGTTAGAATTTTATCGATGGAGCGTTTGGAAAGGAACTTTTGTGGGAAGTTAAACTTCTTAATGGATCGCCCCCCGGGCTCCTTTTTCCAGCCCGGGGGTTCGGCCCAGCTAAATCAGAGTAAAGTCGCTTTCAGAGTTATGTCCGTCCCGGCAAGAGCCTTGGAGACGGGACAGTTTTCTTTTGCTTTTTCTGCGTACTCCTGAAAAGATTTGTCGTCTATGTCCGGGACCGAGGCTTCCGTCGTCAATTCTATTTTCGTTATCGTGAATTCGCCCTCGACCTCGTCCAGATTTACGCTGGCTTCCGTGGAAATCTCCCCCGGGGAATAACCTTCTTCGCCGAGGATGTTTGCCAGAGCCATGGAAAAACATCCGGCGTGAGCCGCGCCTATGAGTTCTTCCGGGTTCGTTCCGGCTCCTTCCTCGAATCTCGATTGGAAGGAATAGCTACTTTCGAACAAACCGCTTCCCAGGGCTAACGTTCCGTTGCCGTCTTTTAATTTTCCCTGCCAGACTGCTTCGGCCTTTCGTTCTTTCATATTTACCTCCTGGTGGAATTGTATCTAGGCTACAGGCTCCCTCCCGCCGGAGGTGGGGTTTCCGGCTTCCTGCCAGTCTTTCTTACCGCCTTCGTAGTCGTAGACGTTTTCAAAACCAAGTTTGTCCAGTTTTTCAGCTGCTTTGGGACTTGCTCCGCAATCACTGTCGGCACAATAAACGACTATCTCCTGATCCAGGTCGAATTTCCCTTTTATCTCTTTGCCTATATCTGATAAGGGAACGTTTATCGCTCCTTTTATATGATTTCTTTCGTACTCTTCTTCGTCCAGAACTTCGATGAGCGTAACATCACCATTATTGAGCTTTTCTTCCAGTGCTTTTCTATCTATAGTTTCGTACATCGTAGTCACCTCCGTTATCAGACCCCCTAAGGGGTGGGCCTAATTTAACTTTAGGCAAGGACTTTATGCTTATCAAGGTAATGAAAAGTTAAAGAAAGGCACAATCTGGAAAGAGGTATTTCCACCCACCCCCTGGAGGGTCCATCTTGGGGGCGTCACTTGAAGTTATCTGGGCGAAATTATGAGGTATTCGGTTGTGTTATTCTCGAGCTAAACACTAAGAGTAGCTGGACCTGGTTCTCTTATCAACTTCGTTGTTAATTTTCCATATCGGTTAATTACCCCCGGACTTTCGGGCAAGTTATTTGGTCTTTGGCTGTTTGGAAATAGATCAAATCCCGGCAGCAGGGTAGGGAAACCAATGTATTATAATTACTGGGGTGAATTGCGTATTGGCTTCGTCAATTGTTAAAGGGTTGAATGGAGTTAATTTATTATCAGTCGGCTGAGCCCACCATGCTTTCTTCGCTTGTCGCACAGCGGTTGGGCCCCAGTTCCAGCTCTATTTCCTCTTCTTCGGAAGCCCTTTTCCGTCTTCCGAGGTTAATTCCGATTACCCGTTCGTAGTTCGGGGGCTTCTCGGGGACGTTTTCGAACATGTAAGCGACGAATTCGTCCTTTTCCATCTGTAGCGCTCTATTGTTTCGTCTCAAATATCCGATCGAGGAAAAGATCGGCGTACCGGGTGTGATCCGACCTGATTCACCTGCTTCGGATACGCTGAAATGGCCGGGTAGAATTTTAATCCGATCCGGGAGTGAGAGAACTTTTTGAAGCAAAGAACGGTACTGTAAAACTGCGCCACTTTCGGCGTCTTCTTCGAATTCCAGTTCCGTTCTACCTATTGAATCTACGAAGAGGGAGTCGCCGCTAATTAACGCCTCGGATTCGATCAACCAGCTGGTCATTTCCGTCGTATGGCCCGGCGTATGAATCGCCTTAATTTGTATTCCGCCCACTTCTATTACCTGGTTGCTTTTTACGGGGACGTAGTCGAATTCGGGATCTCTTTTTTCCACGTCGCTTCCCAGATAATACTTGACGCCGAATTTATCGGCCAGTTCGCGACCGCCGGAGATATGATCCGCGTGTATGTGGGTATCAAAAACATGGGTTATTTTTAATCCCCTTTCCCTTGCTGTATCGATGAATTCTTTCGTGTATCGTGAGGCATCCAGAACGGCTGCTTCCCCGGAACGACGTGACCCCACCACGTAACCGAGGCACCCTTTTGCCCTTCTTTGAAGCTGTATTATAACCAAATTCTCCTTTTCCGTTGCGATAGGAACACGATCGAAAACTCCACTCCAAGCGCTTAACCCACCCTTGATTGTCATTACCTGGGAAAAACCTTTGTCTTCGAGTTTCTCACCGAGGTATACAGAAGTGTTACCGTGGGCGCATACCGTGATTATCTGATCCTCCAGGTCGATCCCCTCGGAGGTCTCCAATTTTCTTACCTCGTCACGTTTTAACGATTTTTCTTCCGAGAACGGTAAGTTGATTGCACCGTTTATGTGCCACTCATTAAAGTCTTCCTCTTTTCTCGTATCTATGAGGTGGAAATCCTCGTTCCGGTCGAGTTTATCCCTGAGATCATCCGGACTAATAAAGTCCACCATCTTTAAAACCTCCTCGCTACTATGGTCGTAAGGTCTGAGAAATAGTAGAACTACTGAAAAAATTTATCAACGAATCAAGTTTGGTCGAATCGTTCATAAATATCCCGTACTGCAAGGACCATTTCTTTAAATTTAGCCGGAACAGGTTCTGTAAGGTTATTGTTCAGGGGAAGTCATGTCCCTTTTTGGCCGGATAACTTAGCCGATTCCTAGCTTTTTTCCTGAAATCCTTACCTGGATTGACCGTTGAATTCGGGCTCGCTAATTAAGTATAATAAGGCGCTCGTTGTTTTGGTTTTAGGTTCAGAATCAGAGCCTTAGACAAACTTTCATCCAAATTTAAGACTAAGCATAGGTCAATTATTTAATATGTCCCCATCGTCTAGCGGCCTAGGATACTGGGTTTTCATCCCAGCGGCAGGGGTTCGAATCCCCTTGGGGACGTAAAATGGACTCGAAGCTCTCAGGTTAAGGAAGGCGAAACGCGGAAATATACTTGAGCTGAGCCAAAAATTTGATTAAAATGGGCGAGTAGCTCAGTGGGAGAGCACCTGGCTTACATCCAGGAGGTCA
>CAZYPS010000009.1:0-37325 GCA_964649445.1 uncultured Thermotogae bacterium
TGAACGGTTTCCAAAGCTGAAAGTTAGTTTTACACTGGATTCTCTACAGTATCCGCCGGGCCGGCGGGGTTTTTTCTCATCAATGAGTCAAAAAGAATAAGCCTGCCAGCGTCTTACCGTCAGTAATTTTACCTTTCTTCGCCATTTCAATTAATTCCTCAGTCGGAAAACTTTCGACGATCAGGTTTTCGTCCTCCGGGCTCTCTACCACTTCTACAGGCCCCAATTTTTCCAGTCCGGTTGCCAGGTAGAGTGTTAGGATCTCGTCCGTGTATCCGGGTGAGGTAAAAAGATCAACTTTCTTTTCCAGTTTACTCGGTCGATAGTTAGTTTCCTCGATCAACTCTCGGCGAGCGCACTCTTTTTTGGTTTCGCCCTCTTCCAGCGTTCCGGCAGGTAGTTCCCAGAGAGGTTTACCGGCTGGCTCTCTGTACTGTCTGACTAGTAGAACTTCTTCTCCCTCTGTTCCATTCAGTACGGGAAGGATAACGACGCCACCCGGATGGTGGACTACTTCTCTTTTCGCCTCTGCACCGCTGGCGCTCTTAACACTGTTTACCGTTAGCACCAGCAGGTCGCCCGAAAAGACTTCAGCCTCTTCCAGGGTTTCTTCAACCAGGTTCTTCTCTTTGTCCTGATTCATGGGTCAGTGGCTTGAGGCCTTAATTCCCTGTTTAGCCGCTTCGTAACCCTCTTCCAGGGCTTTTTCGTTGATATCTACGAATTTTTCCTTGCCGGATTCTTCTAAAGTTAACTTCATTCCCTTTTTCAACGCCGATAGAGACAGTTTTTCGGTTGTCTTTGACCAGCCTCCAAGAGCCACCATGTTTATGACTTTCTGGTTTCCAAGGCGCTTGGATATATCGTTGATCGGTAATGGGACTGTGTTAAAGGAACTGCCAAATGAAAAGTCATCGATTAAGGAACTATTTAGAATTATTACGCCGTCTTCCTCGACGCTTGGCCCAAATTTGTCCAGAGACGGTTTGTTGAATGCTATAAGGGAAGACGGTTCTTTTACCACCGGAGAGCCGATAAGCTTCGACGAAATAATTGCCGTACAGTTTGCAGTGCCACCACGCATTTCCGGACCATAAGATGGAAGCCAGGTTACCTCTAATCCCTCTTCCATGCCTGTTCTGGCAATTATCTTGCCCGTTAATATCACGCCCTGGCCGCCGAAGCCCGATACAATTGTCGAATATTGTTTCATTTTAACCCCCTCAGTTCCTCTCGATTATATCCCCGAGAGGATAAACTTCTTCTACTTCTTCCTTTATTCTCTCGTTCGCTTCTACCGGATCCATGCCCCAGTTAATTGGACAGGCAGAGAGAAACTCTATCAGAGAATATCCCTCGTCTTTCATCTGAACCCGAAAAGCCTTTTTAATTGCTGCTTTTGCTTTGTCTATTCGCTTTGCGTCGTATACCGCCTGACGGGTAATGTAAGTTGGTCCGTCGAGCTCTGCCAGCATTTCCGACATCCTGATCGGATAGCCGTTGTCTTTGGCCTTTCTGCCCTGAGGGGAAGTAGTGGTTTTCTGATCGATCAGAGTAGTTGGCGCCATTTCTCCTCCGGTCATCCCGTAAAGAGTATTATTAATGAAGAAAGTCGTAATCTTCTCGCCGCGATTGGCGGCGTGGGTCGAATTATTGGTTCCGATGGAGGCAAAGTCCCCGTCTCCCTGGTAGGCAAAAACAGTAAGGTCGGGCCTCGCCCTTTTTATACCTGTTGCAACCGCTGATACACGACCGTGGGCGGGTTGAACGACGTCTACATCAAACCACTTATAGAGAAAAACGGAGCATCCCACCGGTGCCGTTCCCACGGTACTTTCCTGTATTCCGAGTTCATCAATTGCTTCTGCAATTAACCTGTTAATTACCCCGTGATGACAGCCCGGGCAGTAACTGAATTGTTGATTGTTTAAACTCTCGGGCCTCTCAAAGACCTTTTTCATTTCCCCGGTGTCTTTAACTATCGTTTCTTCAGACATATTTTTTTACCTCCTGCAGGATTCCGTTCGGGTCCGGAACTACTCCGCCCTGCTCTCCGTAGAAAGGTGTATCGATATCCGAATCAACGGAAAGTCTAACGTCCTCGACCATCTGGCCGGCGTTCATCTCCACTGTAAGAACGGTGTCGACTTTCTGACTAAGCTCCGCAAGTCGTTCCTCCGGGAAGGGCCAGAGGGTGATCGGGCGAAAGATCCCCAAGTTAATTCCCTGTTCTTTTGCTAATCTCCGGGTTGTTCTGGCTATTCTGGCTACCGTTCCAAACGCTACTAGAAGGATGTCAGGTTCCTCCGTGCCGATTCCTTCGTACCTGGTTTCCGCTTCTTTGATGTTTTTGTATTTTTCTTGAAGATCCTGATTGATCGATTTGAGCTTTTCCGCTCCCAAAGCAAAACTCTTGATTGTATTCGAATCCCGGCCGTTTGTGCCTGTGGCGGCCCAGGGTTTGGCTGGAAGATCTGAAGTGTTGATAGGGGACGGCAATTCCACTGGCTCCATCATTTGACCTATCATTCCGTCAGCGAGCAGTATAACCGGGTTCCTGTATTCATCGGCTAGATTGAAAGCTTCGAAAGTTAACTCTGCTGCTTCGGGTACTGTGGATGGGGCAAGAGCTATCAGTCGGTAATCCCCGTGCCCCCCACCTTTTGTGGACTGGAAATAATCTCCCTGAGCCGGCTGAATATTTCCCAGTCCCGGCCCCCCTCTCATTATATTTACAATGACTGCGGGAAGTTCGGATCCCGCTAAATAAGATATTCCTTCCTGTTTTAAGCTTATTCCTGGACTGCTAGAGGAAGTCATGGTTCTTTCGCCCGTGGAAGCCGCTCCGTAGACCATGCTTATGGCTCCTATTTCACTTTCAGCCTGAAGAAAAGTCCCGTTTTCCCGTTCCGGCATGTGTTCTGCCATCCACTGTAAAAGTTCCGCCTGGGGAGTTATCGGGTAAGCGAAGTAGTTCCGACAGCCTGCTCTGATTGCCGCTTCTGCTATGGCTTCGTTACCGCGCATAAGTTTCTTTTCGCCCATTAGACACCCTCCTTCTGTCGTTTGTAAACCGTGATAGCTACGTCGGGGCAGACTTTGCCACAAACCCCACAGCCTATACAGTCTTCAGGATTGTCTGTTATAACGAAGTTATACCCGCTGGAGTTAAAATCGTCGGAGAACGAAATTACGTCTTGAGGGCAAGCTTCTACGCATAACCCACACCCCTTACAGCGACCCTCTTCTATTTCAATTTTACCCCTCGACATATTACCCCTCCTAAAATAGAAAATTATACCGTCCAGAAATCCTCGTTTAGCCTCTCCTTCCGGTTTTGTTTAATTTCTTCGAACGTATTTTCTATGTCGGATAGCCACTCCTGAAATTCTTCGGCTATTTTTGGTTCCGGTGATTCCTCACCCCCATTTTTCTTCTCGTGTGATAAATTTTTAAGATATTTATCAGGCTTTTGCTGGAATTTTTCGCTCGTAAAGAGTTTAGTGATGGTAAGTTTTAGAGACCCGTCTTCCGCTTTTTCGTTGACCCGTACCTTGACCTCAGAACCTTCTTCCAGGCTGGAGCCCTCAACGCCGTTGGTTAGATTATCTTTGGGCACAAATCCATTGATGTCGTTACAAAGAGCTACCGTGTATCCGTCGTCCTCTAACTTTCTCACAACCCCGGATACTTTTTCTCCTTCTCGAATGTCCATAATATCACCGTCGGGTTTAGTGGGTTAATGTTATTTCTATCGACAATAGATTATACTTCGCCAGGACGATGAGTTCAAAAACCTCATCCTTACGGAGACACAGGCGGTTTCAATTCGGATTACGATATTTTGACCAGGCAACTGATATGTAGAGATTTGTTGCGTTTATTTCCTATATAGTTTTATAGAAGACAAAAGAATTCGAGATTAACTGGAAAATGTAACTTAATTTTCTTCCAGTTATACTGATTATAGTTATCATGAGAAGCTGTAGCCCTTGCCCGGCCGGACCAGCGTGACTGGTGGGTTCCCGGAGCAACGCCTGGTTTAACAAGGTAGGAGTCTGATAGCCAAAATTACGAGAGTTTGAACTACTGTGGGGTTTATATGGTTGAATTTATTCAACGTGAATTGTATCAATATTGGAAAGGTATAAAAGGAGTATTATGAAAATAGGCTTCGTGACCGGAGCGTATCTGCCAGCACCCGGTGGAGTTACGACGTCCGTAGTCAATTTTTCAAATCATCTACGGAAGCTCGGGCAGGAAGTTTACGTATTCTGTCCCAGTTATCCCGAAGAGGAGACTCGGGAAGACGAAAACGTTTTTAGGATTCCATCCTATTATAGCCCTCTGTTAAAGGATTTCCGATTAACCGATCCTTTCCAGGCGGGGAGAGTTTTTCGGAAGAAGTTTTCCGACCTGGATATCGTTCATATCCATCTGCCGACTATTATGAGTGCGCCAGCCCGGTGGATAGCGAGCTTTTATGACGTCCCCATTTTTCTGACCTATCACACGAATCTGGAGCTCTATATACGTCACTACGTACCGGGTGTACCGAAAAACGTGGCGCGGGCAGTAGCCAAGTTTTATACTTCCCGGGAGACACAAAATGGGGAAAAAGTCTTTGTGCCGTCTCCGGACATGAAGTCCTTGCTGGAGTCTTATGATCTCAGGCCACCGCTGGAGGTTCTCCCCACGGGCATCGACCTGGAGACCTACGAGAATGAGAACGAGGGTATAAGAACTTTGAAAGAACAATTTGGAATAAAAGAGGATGAAAAAATCTTACTTTACGTAGGTCGGGTAGGTAGTGAGAAGAACATTGGGTTCCTCCTGGACGCTTTTAAAGAGATATCCAGAACATTTTCTTCCGTCCACTTCGTAGTTGTTGGGGGTGGTAGGGGGCTGGGAAAGGTGTTATCCCGGGTGAGTAAGATGGATGCCTCCAGAAAGATACATTTCACAGGATACGTTGAGCAGGAAGAGATACTGGCTCAGTACTATAGAGAAGCTGATCTCTTTTTATTTTCTTCTCACACGGAAACTCAAGGGTTGGTTATCGCTGAAGCTATGGCCGCGAAGACTCCCGTAGTTGCAATTGATGCACCGGGGGTAAGGGACGTTATAAAGAATGATAAAGGGGGATATTTGGTGGATGAGGACGTAGAAGTCTTTAGTAGAAAGGTCAAAGGGTTGCTTGAGAGTCCAGATCTGTTGAAACAGAAAAGCGAAGAAGCTAAAGAGATTGCCCGGGATTTTTCCGCCGAGGTGATGACGAGAAAATTGTACGAAAGTTACGTAAAGGTCATGGGTAAAGAGAAATAAAAAAAGGGAGAGCCGATGAAGGCTCTCCCTTCGTCAGACAATTTAAAGTTTTAACTCAAGCGATATTTTTTCTCTTACGAGCAGTTTTCCTTTTCAGTTTTTGCCTCTTTTCTTAATCTATGTGAGAGGTCTTCCAGGTAATTTTCACGGTAAATCTTCTTGATGGTTGAAAACTTTCTCGCTTCGTTACCGTTTTTGTTCATTGAGTACACCTCCAAGTATACTTAGTCCTGATTTATATTATTTGATCCGTTTCAGTTAAAGAGTTAATTAAGTAGATAAATTATAGAGAGCGGAAATATATATTCAAGAGGGGATATGTAAATACTCTTCTAAATTTATATTTTTCTAGAAAAGTAGAGAAAGAGTTAGAAATTTATCAGGAATTCAAAAATTCATCGTAAATTTCCATATACTCCTTACCTATATTTTCCAGACGGTGTTTTTCAGCGGTGGTTCTGGCTTTTTTTGCAAGTTCTTCCCTCAATTCCTTGTCCTCCATCGCCCTTCTGATCAGTCGGACGAACTCTTCCTTCGTTTCTCCTTTTAAGCAATTCCTTCCTCCCTCCATCCAACCTCTATAAGCGGGTAAGTTTCTGGTCACAATTGGTAAACCCAGCGCTGCCGCCTCCAAAAGAACTATACCTTCGTTCTCTTCCTTAGAAGGAAAAAAGAACAAATCGCCGGAAGAGAATGCCGCACTGATGTCTTCCACGTAGCCGGTAAATTGGACGTTTTCCGGGGAATTACTTATTGCTTTGTCCATTTTTCGATCGAACATGAAAAGCCGGTTCATCCTGTGGCCATACCAGATAAATTGGTATTGTGGTAAAGCTTTTGCCACTTCGACGAAAGTAGTTACGTCTTTTCTGGGTATTACTTGCCCCACCACTATTACCGTAGGTCGATTTAAATCAAATTTTTCTCTGTATTTTTTTCTTCCTTCTTCCGAATACTCGACTTTTGATAGGTTGACGCCGTTACTGACGACTTTGGTTTTTTCCTGATCGACACCGAAATCGGCTATCATGTCCTTTGTATAATCTGAAGGAGCAATAACTCTGTTGCCGGTATTGTAAAGGAGAGAAAGCCACTTTATAAACGGTTTTTCCAGGTGTTTTGATAGGGTGAATCCCCCTTCTATGTCTTTGCCGGAGTGGGCAAATACTACTCCCATCTTACCGCGTTTTTGAGCTTGCTTTAATCTAAGATAGGAGATTGGTCCGGGCCAGTTTATGTGGATTACGTCGTAAGGTTCTTTTGGTTTTTCCTTGACGTTGATTCCGTTCTCCCGCAGAGCTTTTCTCTGGTGTTTTACGGCAGCAGTGATTCCATGAGTTCCGTACATCGTTGGATCTTCGTAGACACAAACAGTTTTCATATCCCCCAATCCCTGTTGATTTTTTAGTGGTTTATAGCGATTTAATGATACATGAATTTCTTAATGCGCATAAAAGACTAGCGAGCAAGGGACAAAAACTCAACAACTTGTGATTTATCCCCGGATATCAGAAAATTAGACTTGAACACCACCCGCTAAAAAAAGGAAGGTTTCGAGGATCAGATGAGCTGGCTTCTCTATAATTTAATAGGTATATTTTTACGTATAGGTATAAAACCGCACTTCAACCTCCAGGTGGACGGACTGGACAATTATAGCGAAACCCCTTCCTCTCTGGTAGTGGCAAATCATAAACGCGACCTCGATTCGGTCTTAATTGCGTCTATTCTGTATTATCATAACGGGTTTTTGCCGTCTTCGACACCTATTTCCTTTATGGCTGCCGAGAATCTATTTCAACCTGGTTTTCTTGCGAGCTGGATTAAAGGCCCCGAACTGTTGAAGAAAGCTTTACAGCCTCTCTCATTAAACTATATACTGAGAAAGCTTCACGCTCACCCGATTGGCAAACTTGATTTCCATTCTGTTCCTGTCCATGAGGCCCTCAGAATAATAAAGGAAAACGACGACGATCACGAACTCAGGGAAATAATTAAGGAAGAAGCTCTGAAAAATCTGCTTGAGGAGTCTTCATTCGGGAGTCCTGACATGACGATATCGGAGTTTTTCGAGCGCGAAGGCTATCCCAGGAAGAAAATCGATTCGAGGAATTTCAAGTCGGAGTTCAGAAAATCAGTAAAAAAAAGCAAACTGGGCTCAGTGAAAGATCAGCTTGGCCAATTTGTTCAGCTTCTGAACGACGGAGCGATCCTTTACATTACCCCAGAAGGTACTCTTACTCAAAACGGTATGCTCGGGCCGTTGAAAGACAGTCTACTTATATTGATAGATGAAGCGGATCCGGACGTAACTGTTGTCCCTACTAATATTACGTATGACTTTACAAATACGGGTAAGACCCGGATTTTCGTAAATCTGGGTGAGGAAATGAGGGGACTGGAGGAGTTCGACCGCCAGGAGAGGAGCGCCAGGTTGAGGCGAACGATCCTCAGTTTGACAACAATTAATCTTGGTCAACTGGCAAGCTATCATTTAAAGTCCGCGAACGAAGCGGGGCAGGAAAAGATCAACTTGGCTGAGATTCACGATAAAGTTCTCGAAAATATGGAGTACTTCGATCGTCGAGGATTTAACCTGGATGATCAAATATCCGACCGCAAAGGTGTTGAGCAGCGATGGCGTTCGTTTGTCGATTACTGTCTTGAGAGGGGGGTTCTGGAAAAAAATGGAAGTGGGGAGGAGGTCGAGGAAGACGTTCTAACGCTATCATCAGATCTTGGTTACGATCGAACCGAGATTCCCCGGGGATACAGGCGGGATCCGATTAATTATTGTGCCAACGAGATAATAGCTCTGGAAAAAGTTGGGTTGATAGAACTGTGACGTCTGAAAACTGTGAAGACCTTTACAGAAAAGGTAACTTAAAAAGACTATTCCGCCGGTACGATCTCGAAGCGGATAGGAATAAGGGCCAACATTTTCTTGTTGATAGGACTTTTCTGGAAACCGTTGCTGATGCGGCTGGGACCGGCGAGGAGGTTTTGGAAGTCGGTGCCGGACCCGGTTCGTTAACTTGTTTGCTGAAGGAAAGATTTAATAGAACGATCGCAGTAGAGATTGACGATAGTTTTAGCGGCTTGTTTACCGAAATGAATCCAGAGAAATCGGTGGAACTAATTCAGGCGGACTTCCTGGACCTTGATTTTTCCGAACTCGGGCTGAACAAAAATGGTGGTGCCAGGCTGGTAGGGAATATACCTTATAACATTACCGCAAAGATACTGGAGAGAGCCATTTCCGAGCGCGAATACTTTTCGAAAGCCGTTTTTACGTTACAGAAGGAAGTTGCGGGTAGAATTCTGGCTGATCCCGGGACCAAACAATGTGGAGCAATTACTTACTTTGTCAAATCGTATGCGAAGGTATCGCATCTGGCTAATATACCCCCCGGGGCTTTTTACCCTACGCCCGAAGTGGAGTCTTCGATAATCGACATAGCTTTTGCTTCTGAGAAAGAATTCGATTCCGACGAAGAAGCCTTCTTTTCTTTGGTACGAGGGTTGTTTAACTACAGGCGGAAAACCGTCCGGAAAGGTTTAATTGTTTCTCCAAGGTTTCATCTGGAGAGAAACGAGGTGGACGAACTGCTGGATCGAGCCGGCATAGATTCGAGAAAGAGGCCGGAAGAACTCACGATATCGGATTACGATAGCTTAACGGCCCTTCTGGGTGAGCCGGGATAAGGTCAGGAGATAAAGGATTTCGGGGTGACATGCAGTTGCAATCTAAGTTAACGTCTTATATTATTATGAAGCAAATCTTGGGATTAAGTGGAGGTATTACATAGATGGCAAAACCTAAAGTGGTTGATGGACGCGCTCATTGCGTTGGTAAGAGGAAAGAATCCAGAGCCCGGGTTTATCTTGAGCGGGGCGATGGTGAAATAAAGGTAAATGGGAAAGACTCGGAGGATTATTTTCAAGCTCTCCCGTTCACGGAAGAAATGATCAGCCTTGTTGCACGGAAGCCTTTCTCCGTAACCAGTACGGAGAACCATTTTGACGTGGAAGCGAACGTTGATGGTGGAGGTTATAAAGCTCAGCTAGAAGCTCTTCAGCATGGCATAGCGCGGGCGATGACTGCTCTGGGGGATGAATACAAAAAGGAATTAAAACAGGAAGGATTACTTACCAGAGATCCTCGAATGGTCGAGCGAAAGAAAATTGGAAAGCACAAGGCAAGAAGAGGGCAACAGTTCTCCAAAAGATAAACTCGAGCCTTTCCATTCGTGCTTCCGCGATTATTTTTTAAACATCAGAAATATTTTGATTGGAGTGAGGCAATATGAAAGAAGGAATACATCCGGAGTTAAAAGAAGTAACGGTTAAGTGCGCCTGTGGTAATACATTTGAGACTCTTTCTACCCAGGAGGACTTACACGTAGACGTTTGCTCAAACTGTCATCCGTTCTTCTCAGGCGGAGATCGTTTTCTCGATTCCGAGGGGAGGATTAGTAAGTTCGAGAAAAAGTATGGAATCGATTCCGACGAAGAGGAATCAGAGGAAGAGGAATCAGAGGCCGAAGAAGCCGAACCAGAACAGCCGGAAGAAGAATAAAGAGGAGTTAACGGTTGGCGGTCCTTACACTATTACCTCCCGAGGTTAAAAAATGCCAGTAGGTGGGCAGGCCGTAATAGAAGGTGTCCTGATGCGGAATGAGGACGATATTTCGGTCGCTGTAAGAAGGGTTTCCGACGGGGAGATAGTAGTCAGGGAGCTTGAACCAAGAAAAAAGTTTAGGGGATTGAGCGAAATCCCTTTCGTCCGGGGCCTGTTTAACCTGTACGATATGGTTAGTACAGGTATTAGGGCTTTGAACCTTTCAGCAGAAATTGCGCTGGAAGAGGAAGAAGAGGATTTCGGTGCCAAAGAGGCAATATTAACTACCAGTCTGGCTCTGCTCATATCTATTGGCTTCTTCGTAATACTTCCCGTCTGGGCTACGAATAACCTGGGAGGCTTGAGCGAGGCAAACGCCTTCCTGTTTAACTTTGTGGAAGGACTGATCAGGATTGGACTTTTTCTACTATACCTGTTAGGCATTACTTTCTTTGAGGATATAAAAAGGGTATTTGAGTATCACGGGGCCGAACATAAGTCAGTCTACGCCTTCGAGAACGGGAAGGACCTTGCTGTTGATGAGGCGAAAGGTTACAGTACATTACATCCTCGGTGCGGTACGGCATTTTTAATGATAGTCCTGGTAGTGGCAATACTTACCTTCTCACTTGTAGGGAACCCTCCCCTTTTAATCAAGATTGCTTCGCGAATCCTGCTACTGCCTGTCGTGGCTGGGGTATCCTACGAAATTCTCAGATTCTCGGGCAAACACACCGATAGTCCACTACTGCGCCCATTTCTTATGCCCGGTTTAATGCTTCAAAAGATTACTACTCGTGAACCGTCGGAGGATCAGATTGAAGTGGCTCTGGCGGCGTTGAAACAGGTTGTCAGTGAGAATAATTTAGACCAGCAGGAATCTGATCAAAGTTAGTCTACAGGGCAACTTTTCTTTACCGGAAAGTTTCTATTTTCCGGTATAGCTCAATCAGCTTTATTAGACTGCCAAAAACTAGAATTTAATGTTTATCCTTTTTAAGATTGACAGCTTCTTTCCATTGAGATAATATAAAACGTATCTTAAACTATTGATCAACAGAGGGTGTTGTTTGTCAAGCATGCGTCATAACTCAAAAAATGAGGTGATCAACCGGGTATCGAGTAGTTTAACCGACTATGCTTATACTTATTGGTATCATAGTTTCTAGGGAATAACCCCTCAATTGCGGCGGGCCAACCCTAGAAACTGTCAAGCTATAGGATTATCCTATAGCTTTTTTCTATTTTAAGCCGGAAATTTCCTATATATGGTAGATTTTCGTTAAATTCTGAGAAATATCGCAAAAAGGAGGATATAATGCGTGCCACATCAAAAACTGTATTTTTAACCACGTTATTGATGATGGTTTTTGTAGTTGGGTTTTCAGGTGTTGGTTACGCCCAGGACGAGCCGATGACTATCGGCGTAACTCAAATTGTCGAGCATCCCGCTTTGAATGATGTTAGGGATGCGGTCATTGACAGGGTAACTTCGGCCGGTTACGAGCGGGGCAAGGATGTCGAATTTATGCTCAAGAATGCTCAGGGAGATATGAATAATGCTGTTTCAATTGCTCAGACGTTCAGGTCTGAAGGCGTTGATTTCGTAGTTACAATTGCCACACCAACTTCAGTGGCAGCTGCCCAGGTTTTAGACGAGACCCCCATAGTAGTTTCCGCTGTGACTAATTTTGTCGAAGCGGGCTTGGTAGAAAGCTTCGATGATTACGAAAACCCCGAAGACAACGGTAATATTACTGGGATCTCGGACCAGGTTCCGGTTGAAGCACAGTTTGAGTTAATCAGGCAGCTCGTTCCCTCCGTCGAAAAAGTCGGTAATATATTTAACTCAGGTGAGGCGAATTCCGCCTTTCTTACGGAACTTGCTCGTCAGGTGACCGAGGAAATGGGGATTGAACTCGTAGAAGCCACCGCAAGTAGCAGTGCAGAGGTTAGTGCGGCCGCCAAGTCGCTTAAAGGACGTGTGGACGCAGTCTGGGTATCCACGGATAACACTGTAGTTTCGGCTCTGCCCGTGGTTTCAGATATGGCGAAGGAGGAAGGAATTCCCCTTGTCGTCGCAGATTCTACCAGCGCAAAAGAAGGTTCACTGGTTGGGTATGGGTTTGACTACTATGACCACGGACTCCGGGCTGGCGATATACTGCTGGAAGTTATGGGTGGAAAAGCGCCGAACGAAATTCCCATTCAGGTTATGGGGTCGGAGGATCTGACCATGGCTCTCAATCTGGACTACGCCAGTGAGATTGAATATCAATTCCCCGATGAAGTACTAGAACGGGCCGATCAGCTCGTACTTGCTGATCGGATGTGGACAAAACAGGAAGAAGAATAGTTAAGTAGACTGCCGGGGGCTGGGAAGTAAGCCCGGTCCCCCGGCAAAATAGTGGAATCGGTATCAGGGTAAAGTATTGAAAATTCTTTTCTTATTGGGTGATTAGGTATCAATGTCTTTGTTAATTGATGCGCTTGAACAGGGAATGGTTTACGGAATCATGGCTCTTGGAGTCCTGATAACTTTTAGGGTTCTGGATTTCCCCGACCTGACCGTAGACGGGAGTTTTACCATGGGGGCGGGAATCACGGCCGCCTTTATCGTTGGCGGCTGGAATCCAATTATTGCCCTTTTGCTGGGTGTAGCCGGAGGAATGATTGCAGGTGTATTTACGGGGCTGTTGAGCACGAAATTAAATATCCTCAACCTGCTGGCCGGTATCCTCACTATGACACTGTTGTATTCGGTAAATTTACGGATAATGGGTCAGCCTAATATCCCGCTTCTCGGTCAGTCAACAGTACTGGACCAGTTTGAGTCACTAATGGCTGGTTTGGGTCTGGCTAATTACAGCAATTTAATTTTTTTCGGTCTGGTACTTTCTTTTATCAAATTATTGCTGGACCTCTTCTTTAATACGGAGCTTGGTCTAGCACTGAGAGCAACCGGCGACAACGAACAGATGATACTTGCCCAGGGGGTTAACACGGATACAATGAAGATACTCGGCCTGGCTATTTCCAACGGGTTAGTAGCTCTTTCCGGAGGTTTGGTGGCTCAATACACGGGATTTGCGGACGTTGGAATGGGTATAGGTATGATAATTGCCGGGTTGGCCTCCGTTATCGTGGGCGAAACTCTACTCCCGACGAAAAGTTTTATCTGGGTCACTTCCGGGGTCATTGCTGGTTCCATTATCTATCGCACGGCGATTATGCTTGCCCTGCGTTACGGGTACAACCTTGGTTTCAAGGCAAGCGATCTCAAGTTGATAACGGCGTTCATAGTTATAGTTGCTCTCGCAACTCCTCAGGTTAGGGAAAAGTTGAACCTGAAGCTGGGGGAACGGGTAGGTATTGGCTAATTACTGTTAAGGGGGTAATAATGTTGAAAGTCAACGAACTAACTAAAAAATTCTTTCCCGGAACCCCGAACGAACTAACGGCGGTTGATAACCTCGACCTTAAGATTACTGACGGAGATTTTCTTACCGTAATTGGCAGTAACGGGGCGGGAAAGACGACCTTTCTCAACCTAATTGCGGGAACGATATTCCCCACCGAGGGGAGGATATTTCTGGCCGGTCAGGAAGTAACCCAGGTCCCGGAACACGAACGGGCAGAACTAGTCGGGCGTGTCTTCCAGGAGCCTGGTAGGGGGACTGCTTCCGGCATGACAGTTGCTCAGAACCTGGTGCTGGCACTGAACAAAGGTCATAAAAGCCTGCGCATGGGAGTTAATAACGACCGGAGAGAGTTTTTTAAGGAAGAACTTGGTAAGCTAGGTCTGGGTCTGGAGAGCCGACTCGACGAGAAGGTCGTCCACCTGTCGGGAGGACAGCGACAGGCACTTGCCGTATTGATGTCGACTTTAACTATGCCCAAGATTCTCTTACTGGACGAGCATACAGCTTCCCTGGATCCGAAAAACGCCAAAAAAATACTGGAAGTTACCAGGCAGTTGGTTGAAGAAAAAGAGCTTACCACAATTATGGTTACACACGATATGAATCAAGCAATCGATCTGGGAAACCGACTTATAATGTTGCATAGAGGCTCAAAGATATGCGACGTAAATAATCAGAAAAAAGAAGAACTTACGGTGGATAAACTTGTTGAACTCTTTTCGGAAAAGGATATCGTGGACGACGAACTCCTGTTAACAACCCGGCAATAGTGGCTCGGGAGTTCCGGGCAAAATATCGGAGAATAAATATAGGTCCAGTAGCCTCACGAATAACTTTCTTCATACCTACATACCTAGTCTAA
The DNA here is from genome assembly GCA_964649445.1 of uncultured Thermotogae bacterium. Taxonomy (GTDB): domain Bacteria; phylum Bipolaricaulota; class Bipolaricaulia; order M55B111; family M55B111; genus JAGXLP01. Next base: position 14,231 of record CAZYPS010000009.1, read on the forward strand.
CCCGCGAAGAAGAACGCACTTGAAACCAATCCCTGTAATGATAAAAAAGTAAAATGTTAACTTAAAATCTTGCCATATTGGATTATTTTCATTATAATCCACCTAATTAACCCAAATAGGAGGGTAAATAGTGAATATTTTGCAAAGCATCAATAACCAATCGTTTGGAAATTTGTTCGGAAAAGTACTCGTTCTTGGTTTGCTGCTTGGTCTATTAGTGCCTATGACCGGTGTTCAAGCGGCTGACGACAAAGTTAAAATCGGTTCCTTGATGGCGATGAGTGGGGCACTTGCCTCGTACGGACCGCCGATCAACAACGGAGTAGTGCTTGCTTCGAAGCATCTCAACGAAGCGGGTGGCGTACTTGGTAAAGAAGTAGAAATTGTTACAAGGGACAGCAAGACAGACCCGACCAGTGGTGTTGATGCCGCGAAAAAGCTGGTTGACGTAGATGGAGTGAATGCTTTCGTTGGTGCCCTTTCCAGTGGTGTTACCCTGCCGGTAGCGGAAAGCGTGTCCATTCCGGAAGAAGTAGTCCAGATATCTCCATCCGCCACAACACCGCAGTTGACGAATCTGGAAGACAAGGATTACGTCTTCAGAACGGTACCCAGTGACGCCCTTCAGGGTGTTATCATAGGTCAGCTTGCTTTGGACCTTGACTATTCGAAACTCTCAATGATTTACGTCAATAATGATTACGGGAAGGGACTTGCTGACGCAGCTGGTAACTGGTTTGGAGATAAAGGTGGAAAGGTTTTAGCCAAGGTACCTTACGAAAAGGGTAAGGCTTCCTATCGAGGTGAACTGGAGGAAGCGACGGCTCAAAATCCGGAAGTGCTAATACTGATTGGTTATCCGGAAAACGGAGCAAATATATTGAGGCAAGCAATATCCGGGGGTTACATAGATGAGTTTATTTTCCCGGATGGGATGCAGGCTCCTGAAATCATAGAAAACGTCGGTGCGCAATACCTTAACGGAACCTTCGGGACCGCGCCTGGTTCAAAAGATACACCCTCGGCTAAGACTTTCGAGGAAACTTACACTGAGGAGTTTGGTTCCACTCCGCCCAAACCGTTCATGACCAACGCTTACGACGCTGCGGCGGTAATCAGTCTTGCCATGCAGAAAGCGGGTAGTACTGATTCGGAAGCCATAAAAAATAATCTCCGCGATGTCGCAAATCCTCCCGGAGAGAAGGTCTACGCCGGACCGGACGAATTTGAGAAGGCATTCCAGTTGCTGGAAAACGGCGAAGAGATAAACTACGAGGGTGCGGGAGGCACGGTAAACTTTAACGCTGATGGAGACGTAGTTTCTCCGATCCAGGTCTGGAAGATCGAAGATGGAGAGATCGTCATAGATCACGTGGAAGAAATAGCGGTTAGGGAAGGTAAATTTGTTCCCGCAAAGATAGTTGAAGAATAAATAATCACGCTCTCAAATAAAAAAGGGCCCCGAATTCGGGGCCCTTTTTTATTTTTCTTCGGTAATTCTTTGTACCTTATTCGTTACTGCCGCCTCCAAGCTTCGATATTATCTTCTCTCGACCAAATAATCCCTGTGGCCGGATCAACAGGATAACGTCCAGAAGTATTCCCATAAGAAGCATCCGGACGAACCCGGCTTTGTTGGTTATTCCCGACGGCAGGAAGTCTATGAAGAATTCACTACCTATCCATACGGCCCAAACGACGAAGGCTCCGAAAATTACTCCTTTATTGCTCCCTGTACCGCCGAGCAGTATCATTAACCAGACGATAAAGGTAGCCATCAGGGGAGTAAAGGAGCTCGGGCTTATAAATCCTGTATAGTGGGCATAGAGCGCCCCGGCAATACCCATGATCATCGACCCGAAGACGAATGACTGCATCTTTACGTTCCAGCTATTCTTGCCGGACATTTCCGCCATCTTTTCGTCTTCTCTAACGGCGTTAAGCATTCTCCCCCAAGGGGAACGGACCCCGACCTCGGTTAACCGGTAGAATACGTAGAGGAGAATCCCGGCTATTACCAGGTAGATCCACTCCGAGAGGTCAGCCCCCACGAGATTCCTCGCTGGCTGAGGTATACCTCTGATACCCCAGACACCGTTTGTCAGCCACTTCTCGTTCTTAACGATAAGTCGGATGGTTTCGGAGATAGCCAGCATTGAGATGGCAAAAAATCCGCCGCTTAACCTCAAAGCAGGGAAAGCGAGAACGTATGCTAGAAGTCCTGAAAGGACGACAGCCCCGATTAACCCCACTATGAAGGGAAGGCCGAAACCGCCAACGTAATCCGGTGAAGCCGGGGTTGTTAGAAGCGCTGACGTATATGCACCCACGAAGTAAAACGTACCAATACCGAAGTTCATTAATCCCGTAAAGCCCCATTGCAGGTTAAGTGCCAGAGCCGCAATTCCGTACGTACTGGCCATTATCAGATAAGAGACAAAATAGCTTAACATCTTTTCACTCTCCCGTTCCGAATATTCCCTGTGGTCTAAATAAGAGCACGATCACCATCAGAACAAAAGCTATTGCTGGTTTGTAGGCCGTCATCAATACATCCATGTTCAGGGCGTTAAACATATTCTGTAATACCCCGGTAAGCATTTCCTGAGCGATTCCAATTATCATAGCTCCAACCATCGCACCCCATAAATCACCCACACCTGCGACTACCACCGCCACGAATATCGGAATAAGGATGTTCCATCCCATAATTGGTCGCAACTGGACCTCTATTCCGTATAGGACCCCGGCAGCCGCTGTAAGGGAAACGGCGATGATCCAGGTCCAGTTTACCACTTTTTCAGTCTCAATCCCCGTCACTCTGGCCAGAGTCTTGTTGTCGGAGGTGGCTCTCATCGCTTTGCCGATCTTCGTTCGCTTGAGGAATAGGTAGACTACGATGACGAGAAAAAGAGTGGTTCCCACTATAAAGAACTCGTCCGGTTTAATAGTAATGCCGAATGGGTACCTTTTTGTCATCTGAAGTCCTCCGTAGTACTGGGCCTGAGGGCCCCAGACCAGCCTGATAATCGATCGGAAGATAAAGGCAACTCCCAGCGACGAGAGGGCAAGAAAGAGCTCGCTTGATCCTCTTTCCCGAAGAGGTTTGAATAGGATCTTGTCGAAAAACAGGGCGAAGGCGGACATCACCACCATGGCGAAAACTATGGCAAGGATCATCGCGGGGCCGAATGACAGTCCGGGGAAGTTTCCCCATCCGGGCATAATACCCACGAAAAAGAGGGCAAGGTAAGCTCCAAAGCTAAGCATATCACCGTGGGCAAAGTTAAAGAAGTTCAAGATGTCGGCAATTAGCGTTACACCGATGGCTCCAAGTGTAAATATACTGCCAAGAATAATTCCGTTCACGAGAAGGTCAGCCATATTTATTTACCTCCTTTACCCCCGAAGTAGAGATTCTGGACTCTTTCCGTATCAAGCAATTCTTCCGTATCGCCGGAAAGAACCATTTCGCCGGCGGAGAGTAGATAAGCCCTGCTAGCTAGCCGCAACGCGTCGATTGTCTGGGCTACCAATAAAACCGTGACACCTAGCTCATTTATTTCTTCTACTTTACTTAACATCATCTTAACCAGAGATGGTTGCAGACCCGCAGTAGGTTCGTCAAGCAGGAGAAGCTTTGGACGGATCAGCAATCCACGACCTACTGCAACCATCTGTTGTTGCCCGCCCGACATCGTCCCGGCTTTTTGACCCATTCTCTCTCGTAACTGAGGAAATATGTCACAGATTTCGTCAATTCTATCCTCAAAATCCCCTTCTAGAGTAAAAGCCCCCATTTCCAGGTTTTCCCTGACCGTCAGGGAGGGAAAAATATTATCGTCCTGTGGTACGTAACTCATCCCCAGCCTGATCGTATCTTCCGGATTGGAACCGGTAATGTCCTTCCCGTCTAGTTCTAAATTTCCTTCATCCGGAGTTAAGACGCCCGAAATCGAGCGCAACAAGGTGGTTTTACCGGCCCCGTTTGGCCCGATCGTCGAGACTAGCTCCCCTTCGTCTATCTCGATTGAAACTTCATGAAGTACGTCGACTTCTCCGTAACCTGCGGAAAGGTCGTTTACGTTGAGTAGAGACAAATTTGTTCACCTCTTTTCAATTTAGCTTCCCAGGTACGCCTCGATTACTTGTTCGTCATTTCGTATCTCTTCCGGAGTACCCTCAGTTAATTTTTCCCCATCAGCGAGTACTATTATCGGATCGCACAGGTCCATTATTATATTCATATCGTGTTCCACAACTAAAAAAGTTATGCCTTGCTCCTCGCTAATATCTCTTACGTGATCATTTACTTTGTTCTGGAGGGATGGTGGTACGCCCGAACCCGGTTCGTCCAGTAATACCATCTCCGGATCAGCCATCATCATGCGACCGAGGTCGAGGAGTTTCTTCTCTCCCCCCGGAAGGTTTTTTGCAAGGTCGTACTTGCGGTCTTCCATCTCGAGAAATTCCAGGACTTCCAGCGCAGTTTCCTCGTGGTCGTTCTCCTCCTTGCTTACAAGATTCCGATTAAACCAGGCATTCCAGAGGTTCTCTCCCGATTGCTGACTGGGTATGAGCATCAGATTTTCCAGGACCGTCATTTCCTGTATTTCTCTGGTTATCTGAAAGGTCCGGAAAAGATTCCTCTCGAAGATTTCGTGAGGGGTAAGGTCGGTGATATCTTCGTTTTTGAAGTAGACCTGTCCCGAATCGGGTTGATGGAAGCCCGTAACCAGGTTGAACAGGGTCGTCTTCCCTGCCCCGTTGGGGCCTATTAACCCCGTGATAGTTCCTTGTTCAACTGAGATCGAGCAGTTCTTTACTGCTTGAATTCCTCCAAAACTCTTATTTAGATTCTCAACCCGTAACACCTAAATCACCTCTAAACATTTAGCCAGGATTTAAAAGAAGATTGTTATTAAGTTTTTCGAGTACTAACGTTAACCGAAACGGATTTTCACCGGACTTCTAAAAGTATGTGGAACTTTTTCTGGCGAAAGCTGTCATTAAGCTAGCTACTTACTCTTCTTCCCCGTCCAGTTTAAGCTTTCGGGATTTTTCCGTAGCCTCTTCAATAGCTTTGAAGAACGCCACCCGAACTCCTCCTTCTTCTAATTTCATTATCGCGTCTACCGTGACTCCTGCCGGAGTTGTTACCATGTCTTTCAGCTTGGCCGGGTGTTCGTCAGTCTCCAGAACCATTTTGGCGGCACCGAGAAGGGATTGGGCTGCAAGTTTTGTCGCTCTGTCCCGGGGCAGGCCAACCCGCACCCCCGCTTCAATCAGTGATTCTATAATTAGATACCCGTATGCGGGACCGGATCCGGAAAAGCCGGTGATCGCGTCCATTAATTCTTCCTCGTTTAGAACCTCGACAAGCCCGACGGGCTCGAAGATCAGCTTTGCGAGCTCCAGATCCTTCTCATCCGCAAAATTACCAGCTACCAGGACTGTGGAGCCCTCATTTACCGTTATGGCCGTGTTTGGCATGGCTCTTACAACACGAATCTCTCTATCTATTTTCGATTCAATGAATTCCGTGGTTATTCCCGCGGCGACGGATATTATTACCTGGTCGGGATTAAAGGAACCACTGACGCCGTCAAGAACTTTCTCTATCAGTTGTGGTTCGACAGCTAGAACGACTATTTCCGCTTCTTTGACGATTCTACTGTTGTCGGTGGTTGTTTCTATTCCGTACTTCTCGGAAACTTCCCGAGCACTGTCTTCATGAGAAGTACTCCCTATGATGCTTTCCTTGCTAACTATGTCGTTTTTGATCAGGGCTTCGACCAGAGTACCTCCGATTGTTCCTACGCCAATGATGCCTATTTTTTTGTTATTCAGGTCTATATTTTTATCCTGCACAGTGTCACCACCTATTTAGTAGAATATGTCCAGAAAAAGTAAACTGAGATTTATCATAAGTAATTATCTGTTTGGTTACAAGGGGAAGGGCGGAACCGGGCAGAGACTTACGGGGCGAAGTTAAGAACTAAACAGATCCTTTCCTGGGTGGAGGAAGTCATTGTCTTCGGAAAAGTCTTTCTTGCCCCGTCTTTCGTTAAGCATCGAGGCGAACGCCTTGGCGTTTTTGGCCGACTTTCCCTGATAGTGGTTGTTAAAAAGTATAACGATATTTTCGGTGTAATTCTCGAGTTCTTCCGTCTTTTCGACCCATTCTTCTAACTCTTCTTTGTCGTAGAGATAGTCGTATCTCATATATGGCTCGGGTGGATCCCACCAATGTTGGTTAACTCGGCCGTGAAATCGGATGTAGCCAAGTTCCGTAGTGGATGCTATCGTGGGGGGAACAAGGTGGGGCAATCTGGGCATGTCGACGCAGACGTAACCAAGAGAATGTTTTTCCAGAAAATCGAACGTTTTCTCCTTTATCCAGTATTCGTTTCGGAACTCAACATTTATCGGCAGGTCCGGCATCTCCTCTCGGAGAAACTTCAGATGATCGTAGTTTTTGTCTTCAGGCTTGAACGAGTAAGGGAACTGGGCGAGGGTTGTGATTAACTGGTCTCCTTTGACGAGCGGTTCTATGCCTTTTCTAAACTGGCCTATCGACGCTTCTGCTTTTTCCCGTTCGTGGGTTAGTTCACGGGAAAGTTTGACGACGAACTTGAAGTCGTCCGAAACCTTGTCCAGGATGTTATGAAACATTCCCGGCGAGGGCAGGCGATAGAAAGTGGAGTTGATTTCCGTGATATCGAAGAAATTTGCGTAGTGTTTTAGGTAATTTTTCTTGCTCAGGTTTTGGGGATAAAATATACCCTTCCAGTCACTGTAAGAATAACCGCTGGTGCCGATTTTAATCATGTTTTTTCTATACTCCAGTAAATAGGGCTGGTACATCTTTTCTTACCGGCCTCGCCCTATTAAGATTAAATCGCCGGCCTGCTCTTAGTTTTTCTTTGCGCTAATTATGTTAGAGCGGGAAAACGAGATCAACCTTTTTAACCAGGCAAGGAGGATTGAGCTTCGTGGGAAACGAAGAAATCGAGATTACTGTTGAGAGTGTAATTTTTCAGAACCAGGAGAACGGTTTCCGGGTAATCAGGGGGTCGAGGGGGCAGGGAGATAATGATGTTACTGCTGTAGGCAAGACGCCTGAGGTATACGAGGGTCAGGATCTCCTCCTGGAAGGAGAATGGACGAACCACGAAAAATACGGACGCCAGTTTAGCATAGAGAAATGCCAGGTAGATCCTCCCACTACCGAGAAAGGCGTGAAACGTTATCTGGCTTCGGGATTGATCAAGGGAATAGGTGAGAAGTACGCGGAAAAGATAGTTGATGAGTACGGAGAAGATACACTGGACGTCCTAGATAAAAATCCCGAAAGACTTCTCGAAATAAGTGGTATTGGAGAAAAGAAACTGAAAAAGGTAAGGGAAAGCTGGAAGAAGCAAAGACAGGTAAAGGATGTTATGGTCTCGTTGAAAAGGCACGATATCAGCACTGCTTACGGACTCAAAATCTACGAAAAGTACGGGGCGCAAGCGTCTAAGGTTGTTGAGCAGGACCCGTATCGGTTGACAAAGGAAATAGATGGAATCGGGTTTAAGATCGCCGATCGGATTGCCAGAAAGGTTGGAATAAACCCTGACGACTCCAAACGGATAAAAGCGGGTCTGATTTATTGCCTCGAGCAGGCGTCAAGTGACGGTCATATCTATTTGCCGAAAGAAAAGTTACTTGAGAACTCTTGGGAAATCCTTGAAGTAGACCAGGGCCTGGTAAGGAGCCAACTCGAACACATGACCGCTACTGGTGAGTTAATCGAGGAGTCAGCTGAGGGGGGAGCCAGCAAATCCCGGGTTTACCTGCCTTCTTTATACTTTATGGAAGAGGAAGTTGCTGAGAATCTCTTGGCTCTGGATGGGTATGGAGATGGCGCAAGAATTTTCGACGAGGGCAGAATAAACGAGCTCATAGACGGCTATCAAATTTCCAGCGGGATAGATTACAATACGGAGCAAAGGGAAGCACTAAAGGCGTCACTGCAGGAAAAAGTAACGGTGGTTACTGGAGGACCGGGTACCGGCAAAACAACTATTATTACCGGCATTATAGCCCTGATGGAGGATTTGGGGTGGGAGGTAATCCTTGCAGCCCCGACCGGTCGTGCTGCGAAGAGACTGGAGGAGACGACGGGAAGAGAAGCAAAGACGATCCATCGGACTCTTGGGTTTAAACCTCCGGACGAATTCGAATACAATAGCGAGAATAAATTATCGACGGACGCAATTATTGTAGACGAGCTCAGCATGGTAGATTTGAGGCTAATTGACCGTTTGATCCAGGCCACCCCGGAAGGAACAAATCTTGTTCTTGTCGGGGACGCGGATCAGCTACCTTCGGTTGGGCCAGGAGACGTTATGAGTGATATAATCGATTCCGGGGCGGTTGGTGTCGTTCAATTAGACCAGATTTACCGTCAATCCGGGCGGAGTGATATTGTCACAAATGCTCACCGGATAAATGAAGGTGAATTCCCCAGAATTGACGGTAATCATTCCGACTTTCTCTTCGTAGAGGAGGAAGTCCCGGGGCGAGCGACTGACAAGATAGTCAAACTTGTTGCAGAGGAAATCCCTAAAGAATGGGGAATGGATCCGATGAAGGACGTCCAGGTTCTTGCTCCTATGTACAAGGGGGATTGCGGGGTGAATCAGTTAAATAACGACCTTCAGGACGAGCTAAACCCGGGGAACGAGGTGGATTTCGGTCCAAAGGCAAACTTCAGAATAGGCGACAAAGTAATGCAGACGGAAAATAATTACGAAAAGGAAGTATATAATGGAGATATTGGGAGAATAGTTGGCGCGGACAAATCTACCACCCAGATCGAAGTAGAGTTCCCGGATTATGGAATTATATCTTACGAGAAAAATGAAATCAGCGCACTTGAACTTGCCTACGCAGTAACAATTCATAAAAGCCAGGGCAGCGAATACGATGCAGTGGTCATTCCCTTGTTAAACCAGCACTACGTTATGTTGAAGAGAAACCTACTATACACTGCGGTGACGAGATCGCGTGAGCTGGTGATGCTGGTAGGGAGCAAGAAAGCTCTGGGGATGGCGGTAAATAACGACCGAGAATCCAGGCGATTTACTACTCTCTCCCGGAGGCTGAAGGAGAAAGCCGGAGTTAGTTAAACCAGCTCTTTAACCACTGCCTACTTGAATGTCTTAACCGAGTATCAGCACGGGGCTGCTAATTTTGCAGCAAGCCAGGCTCGGTCGGACTTATATAAAGCGTAGCTGGAATTTTCTCGGCCCGAAGCCGCCTTAGACAAGGAATGCAATGTATGACTTAAGGTTCTCTGATGATTGTTCAGGAAAATCCTATCGGAGGCCGAGCGGGCAAGGTTCCATGCTTTCGGAGAAAGCATGGGGAGCGAGGTCGAGATCGGAAGCAGTGAATTCCACGCTGGGGAATTCACCTGCGGTTTTATCGAACAATCACCAGAGAACGGTGTTAGCTACTTTCGATATACAACATAAAGAATGACAGAAGGGCTGTTGTGTCCGATAGGTCCCCCGGGCATCGACCCGAGAAATTTCCGACTTGCGTGCTCAAACTATTTTTTTCATGATAGTGGAACTCTTTAATAGGAAGTCCCACTCTTAAACAGTTCGATTTAAGTGGTTAGGGAAATATCCCTCACCAACACTTATCTGAGTTGTCTCACTTGGCTTGAAAGTGGCAGGTGCTAGTTCATGGCAGCCAAAAATGGATTAAATCACCATCACAAATCCAAGTATCATTCCTTAGATAAGTGTTGGTTCGCTCAGACATATGCGCCGCGTCGCTGGAATTTCCTCGGCCCGAAGCCCTTTACTTTCACTTGCATCCAGACCGAACCCCCAAGCTCAGCTGGAACTCTCGTCCCAGAAACAGCAATAGCCCAGTTTGGTCTCGGGCTGGTGGTTGCTGGGAAATTTGATGTATAATGGTTTCAGAGTCCGTTTGAAAACAGGAGGTTTAGGGTGGCTATGTCTGAAAATACTGCGCTCAAGGAAAGGACGAACGTCAAGGCAGGCGATTTATTGCGAGATGGTAATCTTTCCCTTGCGGTTGCCGAGTCGTGTACGGGTGGTCTGGTTTCTCACAAGATTACCAATGTTCCCGGATCATCAGACTATTTCGACCGAGCTGTCGTCTCGTATTCGAACAGGTCCAAGCTGGAACTGCTCGATGTCCAGGAGGATACGTTATACGATTACGGTGCGGTAAGCGAGGCCGTGGCAGCTGAAATGGCGGAAGGTGTTGGGGCACTGGCGTCAACGGAAGTGGGGCTGTCAACTACGGGTATCGTCGGACCTGGAGGAGGAACGGAAGAAAAACCTGTAGGGCTAGTTTACGTAGGGATCGTCCTGAGGAAAACGACCTGGACAAAAAAGTTCGTATTCGATGGCGACCGATGGGAGAACAAACAGTCAGCAGCCGACAAAGCCCTGGAAAGCCTGGTTAGAATCCTGTCCAGAAAAAGGGACTGAACTTGGAGAAATTAATACTAACTCGAGAGGAGGAAATATAGAGAAGCAACTGTTATCAATCCGATGAATGTATAAGTACTCGGTTTGAGTGGATAAGAGTAACTTCCTCCCTCGGTTGAAGTGATCCCGGAAAACTTCGACGGACATACAGTACTTGAGTTGACAGGTTTAATTACGTTACCTGCCCCGTTGATTTCGCCGAAGAATTGATGTGAATGCCCGCTAAATCCGCACTCTTTGCTGATGACCAATACATTTTTCTTTTTGTTGTACGTGATCTGATTGTTCGTGAGGTTTGCAACTGCGGAATTCGCCAGAAGTATCCCACCGCTCTCGTTACCGCTCACCTTAGTTTCTTTCATATTTAACCGCGAGAATTCTTTTACCACTATTCCCGGCGCCTGGTTATTGATAATATTGCTTGATATTACGTTAACTTTTGCAGTTTCTTTTATCCGCAAGCCACTGCGTGAGCAATTGGATACTTCCGCATCGACCATTGTAACTGCCGCACTGCCATTAACGGCAATTCCCCTGGTTGAAGTAGATATTGAGGTTCCTGTTATGGTTATTTCCGAGTTATCAAATCCCGCCACACCCACATCCGAATTTTCGATTTTTGACTCCCTTATCTTCAAGTTCGATGAATCCCTGATTGATAATCCTTGTTGAAAATTATTGACACGGGTGTTTCGCAGGGTTAATTGGGAGTCTCCAGTTACAGTTACTCCAGTTTCCGCCCGACTGTCACCTCCTGCGACGGATAAATTATTTATCTCAACTGTCACGGAAGACGGTCCAACTGTGATTGCGGGAGTATCGGAGTTCGAGGGCGTTATTGTGACCCAGCGAAAATTCGTTCCAGCGATGGTCAGGTCGTGGTCTATCCTCAGGTTTTCGGAATAATTACCATTCTGGACCTCAATCCTATCTCCTGAACTGGAGTTGTCTATAGCTTCTCCAATTGAACTGAAGTCACAGCCAATTTTACAAACGTTGAGGGATGCACTCGTAACGGAAAAGCTTAGAGCCAGAATTGTAAACAGGATGAGGGCAAGAACCCAGCGACCCGAACTACAGGGTTTTTTCACATTTACCTCCCAGGAGAAGTTTTTAACAGTATACTCGATATCTCCGGTTAAGCCAAATTAATTTGGATGGAATGAGTCGATAGTAATTACGGTTTCTCTCCTGAGCAATGGATTTGTCTGGAGGTCGACGGAGTACAGGGGTTTGCGCAGTCTGGGTCTAAATGGTTCTGAGAGCTCCCGATAGCTAATGGGAGTACGTTGGAGTTAATACCATTGTTAGCAGGTTGGACTCTCTCGTCTACCGGAGACTATTTTCTTCAAATCCCTGGCGGGTTAGTAATTTCTGGGCCAAGAAGTGAATAATTTATTTCTTCTTCAGTTAAAACCCTTTGTGCTACATTCTGAATGTCATCCCGGGAGACGTTTTCAATTTTTTTGAGGACTTCTGACACGGAAAGGAATTCATCGTCGTGGAGTTCCGTAATTCCAAGTCGACTCATAAGCGCTCGGTTGTTTTCTAAACCTAGAACCAGATTACCTTTAGTTTTCTTTTTGGCAAGTTCCAGCTCTTCTTCCGACACCTGTTCCGCTTTGATTCGTTCGAATTCCTTGAGCACCAGGTTGAGGTACCTGTCGAGGTTATTAGGTGCAATAGCCCCATAGACAAAGAAAAGACCGGAGTCGGAATAATACTGGGTGCTGCTGGTAACCTGATATGCTAAGCCTCGATCCTTCCTGACCTTCCGGAATAACCGAGAACTCATGCCATTTCCAAGTATCACGTTTAGCATTTCCAGCGGGAACCTGTCCTTATCCTTCTTCGCCAGTCCTTCGGTACCGACTACGCAATGGAGCTGGTTTATATCGCGCCAGTCGTGTTTATGTCGGAGGTCCGGCCGGTAAGAATTTTCCTCTCGGTTGGTCTCTCGCTCTTCCTCTTTTTTATCATCGGAATAGGAGTCAGGTATCATTTCCCTAAACGACCCCCGAGCAGAGTCATATAACTCGTCCATGGATAAGTCTCCAGCGGCAGTTATCATTATCTCATCTGCCTTCTGGAGTGAGTTGAATCGGTTGAGGGTTTCTTCTCGGGATAGCCGGGTTAGGGTATCTTCAAGCCCCCGGACGGGCAGAGAAAGGCCCGAGTTATCTCCCCAGATAGTCTCTTCAAGCAGCCTGATGGCTTCTGATTGGTGATCGTCGTGGGAAGACCGGATCTCCTCCAGCACCACGTCCTTCTCCAGGTCGAAATCCTCTTCTTTGAACAAGGGATTAAGTGCGAGGTCGGTCAGGATATCGATCCCTTCGAAGAGGGATTCCGGTAGGAGTCTAAGCGATAAAAGGAGGAATTCTCTGCCGGTACTCCCATTTATGTGACCACCTAGACGATCGACGTCGCTTGTTATCTGGTAGGACGATCTGTTCTTCGTACCCCGGAATAGCAAGTGTTCTATTAAATGGGTGACGCCGCTATCGGACCGGGTTTCGTCTCTGCTGCCCGATTTAAACCACAGCCCAAGCGAAATCGACTTGGACTGTGGCTCTTCTTGACCGATTATCTCGATACCGTTATCCAGCTTCTCTCGATAACAACCGGGGAATAGTTCCATATTAACTAGTTAACCTAGTTTTTTTCGACTAGCCTGAACTGATACCTATCTTTTTCGTCGATATTTATCAGTTCGACTTTAACCCTGTCCCCGGGTTCCACGACATCCTGGACATTCTTTACGTAGTCGCGGGACAGTTCAGAGATGTGAATTAGTCCGGTTTCTCCACCGGGTGTTTCGATGAAAGCTCCAAAGTCAGCTGTCTTAGTTATCTCTGCGTCGGTTACGTCGCCAACTTCAAGATCGTCCGTGGGTTCTCCAACTCGCTTCAAGTCGAGCCTGCCCTGGTCGTCGTGACCGATTACCTTGACGCGCATCTCCTCGCCGACTTCAGTTATGTCTTCTACGTTATCCACGTAACCGTCCGATAGCTTGGAGATGTGGACCAATCCTTCTGATTTATTGGGGAGCTGGACAAAGGCTCCGAAGTCCTCGACTCTGACTACTTCGCCGACGAATTCCTCGCCCGGTTCAACTTCCCGGGTCATGTCTTCGATCATTTTCTTTGCCTTTTCGACGCCTTCCCTGTCGACTCCGGATAGTTTGATTGTCCCGTCATCGTCAATGTCGATTTCAGTCTCTGTTTCCTCTGTAAGATCCCTGATAGTCCTGCCGCCCGGACCTATTACCGTACCAATTTCGTCCTCGTCGATTTCAAAGACTTCCATGACCGGAGCGTGCTTAGAGACCTCGCCGCGGGGCTGGGAAATTACTGCGTCCATTTTGTCCAGAACTTCCAGCCTGGCTTCGTAGGCGCGATTCATAGCTTCTCTCATGATCTCTTCCGAGATGCCGCCCACTTTGACGTCCATCTGAAAGGCCGTTACACCGTCTCTTGTCCCTGTCACTTTGAAGTCCATGTCGCCGAAGTGGTCTTCCAGGCCCATGATGTCCGTCAGGATCTCGTATTCACCGTCTTCTTCCATTAGGCCGACTCCAATACCGGCTACCGGTTTCTCGATCGGTACGCCGGAGTCCATGAGTGCGAGCGACCCGCTGCAGACCGTGGCCATCGAGGAGGAACCGTTCGATTCAAGAACTTCCGATACAACCCTTATGATGTACGGAAATTCCTCTTCGTCCGGAAGTACGGGGCTCAGTGCCGTTTCAGCTAGATGACCGTGGCCCTTTTCCCTTCGACCGGGGCTCCCCATGTAGCCCGCCTCTCCTACGGAGTACGGTGGGAAATTATAGTGGAGCATGAATCTCTTGCTTCCTTCTGCCACCATTCCGTCTATCCGCTGTTCGTCCTGTTTCGTGGTACCAAGAGTCGCGGTTCCAAGGCTCTGAGTTTCACCTCGAGTGAACAAGCTCGAGCCGTGGGCTCTATCAAGAAGCCCTACTTCAACGCTGATCGGCCGGATCTCGTCCGGATCTCTTCCGTCTATCCTAACTCCCTCTTTTACTGTCTTTTGACGGACGAATTTCTTGTATTCATCATCGACCGCGTCTTCTATCTTGCTAACCGCGGTTTCCTCCATTTCCTCTTCATCCAGGACTTCTTCTGCAATATTTTCCTTTATTTTTTCGACGCGTTCTTCCCTCTCCAGTTTGTTCTCAATACCGACTACACCGGGAAGACGCTCCTCTGCAAGTTTTGCGGCTTTGTTTTCAAGTTCACTTTTTTCCTCTTCTTCGTCCCTAATTACCGGGGTTTCTTTTTCCGTAAACTTCAGTTGAAACTCAACCAGTTTTTTGATCCTTCTGTGGGCAAAATTAACTGCCTTAACTACTTCCTCTTCGGCAACCTCTTCCATTTCGCCTTCTACCATAGTAACGGCATCACGGGTACCAGCAACGGTGATTTCCATGTCGCTTTCTTCCTTCTGTTCGGCCGACGGGTTCAGGATGAATTCTCCATCCACCCGACCGACTTCTACCCCCGCGATCGGTCCCTGGAAGGGCATATCCGAGAGAGTCAGAGCGGCAGAAGCACCAATCATGCCGGTAATTCCCGGCGAGTAATCTTCACTTGCCGATAGAACTGTCACGACTATATGGAGTTCGTCCATGAAGTCGTCCGGAAACAGTGGCCTGATCGGGCGATCTATCATTCGGGCATTCAAGACTGCCTTGTCCGATGGTCTACCTTCCCGTTTGATGAATCCTCCCGGAATTTTACCTCCGGCATAAAATTTTTCTTCGTAGTCAACCCGGAGCGGGAAGTAAGGTTTATCGCTTTCTCCTCCGGATGTTGCCGTGACGAGCACCTTAGTGTCGCCAAGGCTCGCAACAACTGAACCGTCTGCTTGACGGGCCATCTTACCAGTTTCAAGTTTAAATATACTTTCCTCAATTTCTGTATCCATCTGTTTAAACATTTTTACACCTCAAAGCACTATTTACTTTATAGAGTTTTTCTCATCCTAATATTCAGTTCTTCTTTTAATTTTTCGTAAGTTTCCGGTTCTTCTTTTTCTAAATATTCCAGAAAACTTCTTCTTTTCCCGACCATCTGCAGTAATCCTCTGCGAGAGTGATGGTCCGAAGGATGTTCCTGAAGATGTTCAGTGAGATCGTTAATTTTTTTTGTCAGAATTGCTACCTGTACCGGTAATGAACCCGTATCTTCCGAATGTTTGCCGTACTTTTCGATTAACTCTTGTTTTTCTTCTTGTGTGATTGACATGAAGTTATCACTCCTATCCCCTGACCCCCAGGGCTACTGCTCCAGGAGCCGGTTGTTTTATAGTTTATCTTTTTTAATTTGGTCGTACTTTTCGCCAATTTGACTAACTTTATTTATAACTCTTTCTTCGTCTATAGTTTTTAAATTTCCATCTTCCATAACCATATTTCCGTCCACCATCATCATTCCTACGTCGTTAGCTTTTCCAGAGTATACGAGATTAGAAACCGTATCGTATTCCGGAGTCCAGTGAGCTGCTTGTCTGTTTACTCCGATTAAATCGGCTTTTTTGCCTACCTCGATCTTACCGAGGTTGGAAAGGCCGAGCTGGTTTACAGTTTCCGCGGTTGCCAGACCGAGTGTTTCTTCAGCGCTTAAAGTCCTCGGATCGTCCGATTCTAATTTTGCGAGAAAAGCAGCCTGTCTCATCTCTCCAAATATATCAAGGTCGTTGTTTGTACCCGGTCCGTCGGTCCCAAGGAGAACCTCTACTCCGCGTTCCTGCAATTCCCTTATCGGAGCGGCACCGGAGGAAAGCTTCATGTTGCTTGAAGGGTTGTGGGTTACTACGACGTCCTTCTCTCCGAGTATCTCCATGTCCTCTCTGTTTAAATGTACGCAGTGGGCTGCCAGGGTCTCGTTTTCCAGAACCCCTAGATTTTCCAGACGCTCCACGGGAGAGAGCCTGTATTCCTCGTAGGAATCCTCGACTTCTTTTTTTGTTTCGGATATGTGGGTATGGATCGGTATGTCCCGTCTGGCTGCGATTTTTGAAACTTCCTTTAGCACTTCGTCTCCGCAGGTATAGGGGGCGTGAGGACTCAGGGCGACACTGATCCTGCCGTCAGCTTCTCCATCCCATTCGTCAGCTAGCTCTAGCCCGGATTGTATCTCTTCTCTTCCCGCTTCGTCCAGTTCGTTTGCTATGAGTCCTTGAGAGATCAGGCCCCGTATTCCAGCCTCTTCTATTGCCGTGGCGGTCTGATCCATGTAAAAATACATATCCGCTATCGCCGTAGTACCGGAGTGGATTGCTTCAATTATTGCTAGTAAAGAAGCCCAGTAGACTTCTTCAGGTGTCAGGTGTTCTTCCGCGGGCCAGATCCAATCGTTTAACCAGCTATCAAGTTCTATGTCGTCGGCGTAACCCCGAAAGATCGTCATTCCCAGGTGGCTATGTGCATTGACGAATCCCGGTAACAACAAATCTCCATTCCCGTCGATCGTCCTATCGGCGGAAATAGAATTTTCGTCGGAACCCTCCGGTATTACCTGTTCTATTCTATCGTCCTGGACGAGCACTGACCCACCTTCAATAGGGGTTGAGCTGGTGGAAGATAGGATATCAAAATTTTTCAGATGGATTTTCATATATAATGGCGGGATTTACAAAACTATTTCTTCCCTGTTCTTCCTCTAATATTACTTTTTAAAGTTATAATTATTAAAATTGCTATCACTTAACAATCATAAGGACTACTAACTGATTATACGTCATAGCCTACCGGTCTGCAATTTTTTGAGCAATGGCGCGAGTTTCCGGGAATACCACGATAAATTCTTAAATTTAGCAAATAATTTCCGGTTAGAGATAACCCAAACTCTCCATACGTTCCGTTATTTCTTCGTTATCCTCGGTAGTTACCGGTTCCTTGTAAAAATTATCCGGTTTGAAGTATTTAGGAGCGTCGGGGGAGATTTCCCCGATGACTTCTCCGTCCAGCTGTCTGGGAATTTTGTAAGACCCGAGGTTTAAAATCGTTGGAGCCAGATCCATTATTGAAGCGTCTCTTTCCTTACTTTCAACTCCGTTTCCATAAGCCATTAGAATTCCGTCTCTCCGGTGGTGTCCCGGGTGTAATTTTTTACTAAAAACGCTCGAGTTAAAGAACATTATCGCTCCGTAACCGACAACCGAACCGTGACAGGAAGTTCCCTCAAGCGAGTTAAATAAAATATCCGGAGCTCCGTCGAGATAAGGTCCGGAATAGAGGTCCTCTTTTGGTTTCACCCACTCGGCTAATTTCATATCGGATGAAGGTACTTTTATTCTGGATAGTTTCTCCATTAATTCATTTCGGATATTTTCGTAATCATCTTTTTTAACGGGTCCGGTCTTTTCCCGACCCGCGAGGTTCAACCGTATGTGACCAATATGTGAACGAGAGTAAGCCATGGTGTTCTTCCAGTCTACGTCCTTTGAAGACAGAAAGAGAAGGTTCAAGGCATCATTCGTTGATAGACCCGTGATCGGGTTATCGACGATACCTAATTTCTTCGCAATGGGATAAATTATCTCCCCGATAGGTTGGGTATTCTGTTCGGTAAAACCGAGTTTTGCGAGCCCCCGTTTGATTCTCGTTCCTGGATTTCGGTTCAGGTCCAAATACCCTTCACTTTCAAGCCAGGTGTTGATGTTGAACGTTTTTTCTACCGGACCAAAACCGTGATCTGAAAGGACCAAGAAAACGGAATCGTTTGGAGCCATATCGATCAACTTCCCTATCTCCCGATCTACCTCCTTGAAAACTTCCAGCCTGGGGTCCCAGTCCTCTGTTACGTCATCCCAGAGAAAGTGCTGAACCTGGTCGGTTGCGAAGAAATGCGTCATAAGAGTCTCGTCGGATTTCCCCATGAATTTTTCCTGATAGAGGTATCTTGTCGCTTTACTTCTATTTCTTACTGCTTCCTTCAGCTCTGATACCCAGTCTCGGGGGTCCTTTCCTTTCATATAAGGTTCCGGCAGGAACTTGTAATCGGGTACAGCTTCCTTTAACTCGGAAAGGAGTTCCTCGGGATAGGAGCGGTTTCCCGCTGCCGTAGGAGTTAAGAAACCAGGTATTACGAAACCATTTACTTTCTCGGGCGGGTAAGTAACTGGGACGGATAGAAGCCCTACCCGTCCTCCCTGTGAGCTTATTTGCTTCCAGATGGTTTGTGTCTTTATCGAACTTCCGTTGATTACTTTTCCTTTATAGGAGTCACTCAAATCCAGCCAGGTATAAATTCCGTGCTTGCCGGGATTTACGCCCGTATGAAATGAAGACCAAGCCGGTCCGGTTAAGGGGGGAAAAGTACTCTCCAGCTTGCCGGACAGCCCCTGGCTTTTGATTTTGGCTAGATTCTTAAGATGTCCTTCATCTATCCATTTATTTATTAAATTCGGACTTGCTCCGTCTAAAGCAATAAGAAATGTAGTCATTGTTCCTCCTGATCAAAGTTCTTAATTAACTGAATCATATAATTTTTTCTAAGTTTTTACAGTTTGCTTTGAGCAATTGACTCATTCCCTTTCTGAATTCCCAAAGAACTCAATAACGAATAATCGAACTCGGTCAGCCTGGTGGCCATGTTTTCAGCCAGTTTCTCAGGGCGGGTTCTCGAGGTTGAATCTTGGAGTCCCAAAGAGCCTGAAATAACTGATCCGTCTACCTTCTTGGATAGATTGGTAAGAGGGAGTGAAAGAAGGAAAACTTTTCCTCCGGATTTACTTATTTGTCTCCGGACAATACTTATTTCGATTGACTTACTATTTATTACTCTTTTTCTAAAGTAACTATATAGGGCTAGCCAGTTATACAATCCCCATTTTTCGGTTTCAGGACAGGTCGATGGGGAAAAAGTACTTTTGCCAGATCTTCCCCTTTTCTCAATCTTTTTCAGTCCGAAAGGCATCCTTTAACTATCCCCTTGCGTACTAAGTTGGAGTTTGCTCCGTCAATGCCAGAAATATATGCATTCACCTTATATCCTTTTCGTGCTCTTCAACCGTTTTGTCAGCCCTTTTAAGCCACACGATATTGAAGTAGTTAATTGCACTGTCCACAAAGAACTTTAGGCCCTCTTCTTTTAATCTCCGAGAAGAGGTTTGGACTACCATATCTTCATTGTAAACGATTTTTCCGTGTTCTTTTAGTCTTTGAGAAAGTTCAACTTCATTGGCATCTTTTATTGTAAGATCGAAACCACCGGCTTCCAGGAACGTTTCCCTGTCAACTGCCATATTGAAACCACTAAAATGAGGTTTGCCAAGCCAGTAATTCAGTTTGAGGAAAGCAGGGAAGCCATATTTTGCGAGGAAGTCGTAAAATCCAGCGGCATCGTGGAAAGAAGCAGGCCCGTAAGCTCCGACTATGTCCGGGTTAGAGAAAGACTTATTAATTTCTGTTAGCCAATTTGGTAAAATCTTGGTATCGGCGTCGGTAACTGCTACGATTGGGCCATCTGCGTGTTCAAATCCCGTTTGTAAAGCACGAGTGGCTCCCTTTTCCGGCTCAGTTATTACCGTTGCCCCAAAGTCTCTGGCTAATTGTGCGGTGTTGTCCTCGCTTCCATTATCCACAACGATGATTTCGTATTCTCCATTGTAATCCTGATTTTGCAGTCCTTTCAGTGGGAGTTGGATCCAATCTTCTTCATTATAAGCGGGTATCACTATTGATATTTTTCTTGAATTCTTCATATTAACTGAAATTATAGTGGATGGTTTTATAGACAAAAAGGTGTATTTATTTGGATCCTTAGGATATGAATTTATATCTCGTTTTTGAACGTCTTTAAAGCTCGTGAGACTGCAATATCCATGTCCAGATACTCGTAATTTGCCAGCCGCCCCGCGAAAATCGTATCGCTACTATTTGCTTCTTCCCGATATTTACTGGCTAGGTTGTCCGTCTCTTCATCTAAAATAGGGTAGTAGGGCTCTGACATGGCGCTGGCTTCTTTGGGATATTCTTTAAGAATAGTAGTTTTGTTAGTTTCTTGACCTGTCAGTTGTTTAAACTCGGTAACACGAGTGAAATCATAATCGTTGGGATAATTTATTACCGCATTTGTCTGGTAACTATCCTTATGGTAGGTTTCGAACTTCATGTCCAGGCCCCGGTAAGGTAACTCTCCAAATTTATAATCAAAATAATAATCCAGGGGACCTGTATATATCATGTGGTTGAAGTTTATTTCATCGAGAACTTCTTTAAAATCCGTGCCGAGTAAAATTTTAATATTTGGGTGATTGAGCATGTTTTTTACCATTGCTGTATAACCATTTTCTGGTAACCCCTGATAAGGGTCATCAAAGTAGCGATCGTCGCGACTTTCTCGTATTGGTACCCGCGATATGACTTCAGGATTTAAATTGTCAGGAGTCACTCCCCACTGTTTCTTTGTATAATTTTTAAACAACTTTTCATATAAATATTCTCCTACCTGCGATAGAACTACATCGGCGGATGATTCGATCTTATCTATATCCTTGCTCTTTTTCTCAAAGAACTCCGGTAGTTCTTCCGTAGTTAAGTCAGTTCCAAATAATTTATTTACGGTATCCAGATTTATTGGAATTGGAACAAGCAAACCATCGACGTAGGAGAGCACGCGGTGTTGGTAGAGCTGCCAATTGGTGAAGTTCGATAAATAATCCCAGACTTCCTTCTGGTTAGTATGAAAGATATGAGGACCGTATTTATGGATTAGAATATCATGTTTATTGTGGTAGTCAAAACAATGACCGGCGATGTGTTTCTTTTTTTCAATTACCAGTACTTTTTCATCATTCTCTGAGGCAATTCTTTCCGCTAAAGTAGAACCTGCTAAGCCAGCTCCAACGACTATATAATCAAAGTGCATATAAATCAGCCCTATTTAATTTTGCAATTAGTTCGGCTCGATTAAAGTCCCTTGTTAAATTAGCTTGGATAGTTTTTGTACCGAACCAGCAGATTTCCTCTCAGACATTTAGTAATTATCGACAAACTCCCGGATCCAAGGGAGAAATCAAGTCACCATCGGAAACATAAAAGATTGCCGACCTATTAAAAATTCCGAACGAATTTCGTAGGCTGAACATGTCTGTCGGCCGGTTAAAGGGATCAATTATTCAAATAGAAGCAGAAAAATAATTTTAGCTAAACTGCTTTTCTAATTTAGCAATTTCTTATAATTGCTCTTCAACTTGTTGAGGTACGATTTTTTGTCGTATTCTCGGGCAATTGACAGGGAATTATCTTTGTAACTTTCATAAACCTCATTAGATTTTTCGAAGATTAATTGAATTTTTTCGACGAATTCAGAAACTTTATTACCTTTCAAGTAACTTTCACCAAGGATGGCTTCGTATTCGGGAATGTCTCTTAACATTAACGGTAACCCACAGGAAGCCGCCTCCAAAATTACGAACGGGAAGTTTTCTTGAAAAGAAGGCAGGAAGAATAGATCCGCGGCATTATAGTATTGAGACATCTTTTCGTAAGGTTTTATACCGGGAAAATGAACATTTTCCGGAGAGTTTTCGGTGATTCTATTCATTTTACCCTTCTCTGCTGAAAGGAGTCCGTATATCTGACCTCCTATCCAGACGAAATCAATTTCAGGAAGTCGTTTTGCTACTTCTATAAAATCTTCTAAGCCTTTTCTTGGCTGAAGCTGCCCTGCTGCCATAACGATTTTCTTTTCCGATCCCAGGTTAAGGGATTTTCTGCCAATTTGCCGCTGGCTATCACTGGGATGAAATTTATTTCGATCTACACAATTTGGTAAAACTTTTACGGTGCTGGTGACCCCAATACTGGATAGCCTATCTTTTACAAATGGTGAAACTGCAAGTACCCGATCAGCTAGATTGTAGACGTATCGTAAGTACCTCGTACCAATGGGTTTCAGCAATTCCCCTCCCACGAGACTGCCAATAAAAGATTCTGGAATAACGTGAGCCGTAACTACGGTAGCCCCTCGGTCTTTTCTTCTGGCATGCCAAATATAACCGGGTCCGATGCTATGAAAGTGAACGACATCGACTTCATCATTTGTACCATTTACCAGTTTGACATCATCGTCAGAATTTAAAGCTTCAACTGTTTCTTTATGAGCAGTGCTTACCCCGTTAGCCTCACCAACGAAACTTTCCAGCCTTACATCGATTTTTAAGGGTTCTGACTTATTATCCCCCATGAGCATTTAACCTCTTCAAAATTTACAACTCGTTCCAACCAGGCTAAGTCTTTTGTAGCACTAGATCATATCAAAAGCATAACAGCTCCTACAAGGTATTATTATATCAATACCGGTGAAAGAACTCTTTTTTGTGTACAACCTTAGCTCTTTCTTCAATGAATGGTAGTACTTTGCTGAAATGGTGAGGTTGGAATTTTATCTCATCAAGATAGACCAGTTGGTTATTTCTAAGAATTTCCGAAAATTACGGGGTTACCCAGTAAACTCAATCTCATACTTCCGCTGGATATTGGAAACAATAATTTATTTTCAAAAATTTTAGATACTATCTTTGACATATATATTAGACCACAA
>CAZYPS010000010.1:0-32183 GCA_964649445.1 uncultured Thermotogae bacterium
TCATGAATACCGCCGTATGGGGCGTCTTCGAAGAAGGTTACGAGGGCGGTTTTGCCGCGGACGCCGATCACCTCAAGTCCCGGGAGGCAATCGAGAAGACGGCCGAAGTAGGGTTCAACATGTTTACCTGCGATCCAAGCGAGCACGTGAATCCGGAAGCCGATGGCATGAGTGCCTCGGAACTAGAGGAAAAGCTGCGGGAAATTGACGGAGCGGAAGAAGTAGTCGAGCGGTATTCCGGGGAGGAGTTCGGTGCGCGACTTCCCGGCCACGACTACGAATTTTCCGAAACCTTCTACTCCGAGGCTGTCAAACGAGCCGTCGTGAAGTACTTTCCTGCGGTGAAATTCGCGGTCAAGTCCTACGATTGGGTCGATAATGCGGTGGATGGTAACTTCATTTTTGAGGTCTCCGTCGATGAAACGGAGACTCCGACGACGCCGCTGGAGCACGTATTCGTTGCCAAAGAACTGACTGAAAGGGGAGTTGAGTTGTTTAGCCTGGCTCCTAGGTTTGTTGGAAATATCCAGAAAGGCATAGATTACATTGGGGACCTGGGTCAATTTGAAGACCAGCTCAAGGCTCATGCTGCGATTGCAAGTTCATTTGGTGACTACAGGCTTTCTTTGCACTCGGGTTCCGACAAATTTAGCATCTATCCCTATTTCGCGGAATATTTAGGTAATAATATCCACGTGAAAACGGCCGGGACGAGTTACCTGGAAGCGATCCGGCTCGTTGCAGAGAAGGATCCTGAACTCTTTCGGAAAATACACGAATTTGCACTCGACCGGTTTGACGAGGATAGAGCCACTTACCACGTGGAGACGGACCTTTCGAAAGTTCCTGGTCCGAATGACCTGCCCGACGAAGGATTGCCCGATTTATTTGACGAGGACGATCCTCGGCAGGTATTCCACGTTACCTATGGCTCCGTTCTAAGCCACACTGAAGGAAATGAATACGTATTCAAAGACGAAATTAAAGACCTCTTGAGGAAATACGAGGAGAGACATTACGAATTGCTTGAGTCCCACCTTGGACATCATCTGGATCTGTTAACTTAGGGGTGAGATTTGTGGATATAGTTGATAATTACGATTTCAGTGATAAAGTGGCAGTTCTTACTGGCGGTGCTGGGGTTCTATGCTCCGAGATGGCCCGGGCGCTAGTTGAAGCAGGAGCCAGGGTTGCTGTGCTGGATGTGGACGAGGAAAGTATGGCTCAGATCGAGAAAGAAGTTGGAAGCGATGAATCCGAGCTGCTGACTATCAAAACGGATGTTCTGGACAAGGAAAGTCTGGAGGCCGCCGCTGATAAAATTAAGAACAGATGGGGTCAAATAGATGTCCTGATTAACGGCGCTGGTGGCAATAGCCCCAAAGCGACGACGGGTGAGGATCAGAGTTTCTTCGACCTGCCCGAGGAAGGGGTTCAGCAGGTCTTTAACCTCAACTTTCTTGGAACTTTTCTCGCGTCCCAGGTATTTGGAGAGGTGTTCGTGGAACAGGGAGAAGGAATCATACTTAATATTTCCTCTATGAATGCCTTCACTCCACTGACTAAGATACCAGCTTATTCGGCTGCAAAAGCCGCGGTTAGTAATTTTACTCAATGGCTTGCCGTTCACATGTCACAGAATTATTCGCCGGACATCCGGGTGAACGCGATCGCTCCAGGGTTCTTATTGACCGAGCAGAACAGGTACCTGCTTATAGACGAGGAGACGGGAGAACTAACTGAGCGAGGCCAGACGATAATCGACCACACGCCAATGGGCGAGTTCGGTGACCCGGAGGACCTGCTGTCGACGGTTTTCTGGTTGCTCGAGGATGGTTCCGAGTTCGTTCATGGTACAGTGATCCCGATAGACGGTGGTTTCTCCGCATTCAGTGGTGTATAGGGGGTAATTATGGTTCAGGAAAAGTCCGATTTTGGAATTATCGGTATGGCGGTCATGGGTCAAAACCTGGCCCTGAACATCGAGGAAAGCGGCTATCGGGTGTCCGTTTACAACCGAACTGACTCAAAGACGAAGGATTTCAAGCAACAGCGTGCCGGTAACAGGAACGTAGTTGCGACCTATGAACTGGAGGATTTTATTTCCTCGCTTGAACGGCCCCGGAAAGTGCTCATTCTCGTTAAAGCCGGAAAGCCGGTGGATATGGTAATGGATCAGTTAATTCCTCTCCTGGAAGAGGGAGATATAATCATAGATGGAGGGAATTCATACTTTCAGGATACGAACCGCCGGGTCGAAAAAGCAGAGGAAGAGGGCCTGTACTACCTGGGTACCGGAATTAGTGGTGGGGAGTACGGTGCGCTTCATGGACCCTCTATCATGCCCGGTGGACACCGTGAAGCTTACGAGGAGGTCTCGGAAATATTGCGAGCCGCGGCGGCCCAGACTCCGGAAGGCCCAACTTGTAAATATCTCGGACCTCGATCCGCCGGTCATTACGTCAAAATGGTCCACAACGGTATCGAGTACGCCGTAATGCAGTCTATAGCCGAGGTCTACTGGGCTATGGAAAACTTGCTGGATCTAAGTCACGACGAGATGGCAAACCGATTTGAGGACTGGAATAACCGTCTCGATGCTTATTTGATGGAGATAACTGTCGAAATTCTCCGGCGGGAGGACGAAAAGACTGGAGGTCCGTTGCTCGAAATGATACTCGACACGGCAAAGCAAAAGGGAACGGGAAAATGGACGTCACAAAGTGCTCTGGAGATCGGTGTCCCGACTCCGACGATTACTGCTGCCGTGGATGCGAGACTCCTTTCCGCTCGAAAGGAACAGCGAGGGCGGTTAGAAGAAATATACGGCAGAACTGGCAAGTCAGAAGTTTACGAGGGTTTTGTCGACGATCTAAGAGAAGCACTTTATCTGTCAATTGTAACTGCCTACGCCCAGGGGTTGGATTTGCTTACAGTGGCTTCGGAAGAGTACGATTACGGCCTTAATCTTCAGGACGTGGCTCAGATATGGAAGGACGGTTGCATCATCAGATCGGATCTGCTCGATCCGATTTCCAGAAGTTACTCCGACGATGCACTCGACACGCTCCTGGCGTCAGAGGAGTTCCAGGAGGATTATCGACAAGGTCTGCCCGCTCTGCGGGAGGTCGTTTCGACCCTATCAAAAACTGACTTAATCTGTTCCGCCCTGAGTGCCAGCCTGAACTACTTCAACTCAATGACAGCGGGGAGGTTGCCGGCAAATATGATTCAGGCGCAGCGAGACTATTTCGGGGCCCACACTTATCAAAGGGTGGACGAAGAAGGGACTTTTCACACCGAGTGGCAGGATATAAAAAACGTTTGAATCGAGGTGAAAAACATTAGCTCTTTAGAAGATCGTAACCTTCGAACGGCTATAGTAAATTCCAGTACTTTCGGGCAGAACTTTAACGACCTGATGGAACGGCTAAGGTCTCTCGGCCCGGTGGAAAGTTTTCAGTTTGAGTCGGGCGTGAAAGGTAAGAAGCTTGCCCGGGAACTGGAGAATTATCAGTTTGTAATTGCAAGCGTTACTCCGAACTTCCCTGAGGAGTTTTTCGATGAAAACCAGGATGTCAAACTGATTGCGAGGCATGGCATCGGATGTGACAACGTCGACCTGGAGGCGGCGACTGCAGCTGGTGTTTTAGTAACCCGGGTGGGGCATCGATCCGAAAGGGATGCCGTGGCTGAATTAACGCTTTCCTTGATAATGACCTGTATCCGGGACGTGATACCTGCCAATCAGGCAGTCGAGGAGGGTCAGTGGGATCGAAGAAAGGAATTCATCGGCACGGAGCTGTCGGGAATGAAGGTTGGGATCGTCGGCTACGGTAATATCGGTAGCCGGGTAGGTGAGATAATTAACGAGGGATTTCGTGCCGATGTTACTGCCTATGACCCCAATATAGCTGATGCGGTAATCGAAAAGACCGGTGTGAAGCCCGCCGGTTTTGAAGAGGTTTTGAGTAACTCAGATCTATTGAGTTTTAACGCTTCTTTGAACGATGAGAACTACCACTTCATCGGGGAAGAGGAATTTGAGCTCATGAAGGACGATGTGATAATTGTGAATACAGCGAGGGGAGAGTTAATAGAGGAGTCCGCCTTTATTAACGCCCTCGAATCCGGCAAGGTAAGATGTGCTGGTGTGGACGTGCTGGAGGAGGAACCGCCTGATTCCAGTAGTGAATTGCGACAAGTGGATAACCTGTATGTCCTGCCGCACGTCGGTAGTTATACGGAAAAATCCCTCAGGGCGATGGACGAGAAAATGGTCGAGGATATCGAAAAACTGGTTGCAGGAGAAGTTCCAGGAGAAGTTGTAAACCCTAAAGTGTTAAGGAAGGACAATCGTGCCGAGGTGAACAAATGAGTCTTGCACTTGTGATTGATGTCGGCACTACAAATATAAAAGCGGGACTTGTAGACCCGGAAGGTCGGGTAATTTCCCAGGTTAACAGGAACCTGGAAGTTCACAGACCCGAAAAAGGGGCGGCCGAACACGACCCTGAAGAAGTCCTAGAGTACTTAAAAAAGATAGTTAGAAAGACCGTTGAGGGAAATGAAGATAAGGTTGAAATCCTGAGTCTGACTGGATACCAGTTCGGATTTCTTCCGCTGGATGAAGAGGGAGATCCGTTGACCGGTATAATGACACTAATGGACGAGAGACCGAAGTCCGTCATGGAAGAATTTCAAAGCCGAAGTGATCTTTCCGAGATTTACAATCGAACCGGTTGTCCTCCGCTGTTTGCTTACCAATTGCCTAAACTCCTCTGGCTTAAGAAAGAGAAACCGGATATTTTCGGCAAGGCCAGGTACTTTGCCGACATCAAAAGCTTTTTGCTAAAACATCTGATCGGTGATTTCGTGACGGATCCGGGCATAGCTTCATCCAGCCAGCTCTTTAATATAAATGAATTTGCGTGGGACGATCGGTTGATGCAACTCGCTGGCGTGGACGTGGAACAATTCCCAGAGGTAGGAGGAGGGGGAGAGTCCGTTGGTACTATTAAGCCCGAACTGGCGGATGAACTGGAATTAAGTAGTGATGTAGAGGTCGTTCTCGGCGTGTACGATGGAGGCGCAATGGTTCTGGGATTAGGTGGAGTGGATGGACCCGAAGGCGTATGTAACCTTGGAACGACGGCTATGTTCCGAACCTGTTCCGAGGAACCCGTCCTGGACGATCCGGAAAGAAGAAGACTTCAAACTTACTCTTTATTGCCAGGTAGATGGGCGATAGGTGGAGCAGTAAATAACGCGGGCGTAGGACTCCGCTGGTTTAAGGAAAACTTTCAATCCTCCGCTAATTATTCCGAAGTAATTGCTGACGCTGCAGAAGTAGAACCCGGCTCGGGAGGGGTGTTTAGCCTCCCTTACTTCACGGGTGAACGGGATCCGAGAATTGGTAACTTGGCAAGTGGTTCGTTCTTTGGGTTGAAAGACTATCATGGAAAAGAACACATGGCCAGGGCAATTCTGGAAGGGGTTGCTTATAGCCTAAATTTCGTGAGGGAAGCGATGATCGAGAACGAGATTGAGTTCGACCGGATCAGGATAGGTGGTTCCGGTGCTCGCTCAGACCTCTGGCCTCAGATTATTGCGGATGTAACTGACCTGCCCGTCCGGAAGACGCTGACGGAGGATACCACCTTGATAGGCGGGGCTATGATTGGTTATAAAGCAATAGGTATATACGACAATCTAGGACAGGCTAGCGAGGAAATGGTAAAGACCGGTAAAGAGTTTAATCCGGACAGCGATCACGTGAACTACTACGAGGACGGATATGAATTCTTTAAAAGGCTGGTAAAGGAGTTCAGTAAACTTTATCCTCTGCACGATAAGGAGTTTACACCGGAGAATTGATTGTATTGTTTACAGGTAGAAGGAGGTTATATTGTCAAAATTAGTTGAGTCCAGAGATGAAAAAGTAAAGATAAGAGATGCTTATGGAGATGTCCTGCCGGAACTGGGGAAAGAGGACGAAGATATAGTTGTTCTTACTGCGGACCTTGCCGGGTCTACTCGAACCAAGTACTTCGGCCAGGAGTTCCCTGACCGGTTCTTCAACCTGGGGATTACCGAGGCTAACATGATGGGTATGGCTGCGGGATTGGCTATGGAGGGTAAAAAACCTTTTGCCAGCACGTTCGCGGTATTTGCCACCGGTAAGCCCTGGGAACAGGTCAGGCAGACGATTGCCTATCAGTCGGCCCCGGTCCGCATAGTGGCAACCCACGCCGGTATAACGGTTGGAGAAGACGGCGCGTCCCACCAGATAATAGAGGACGTTTCTAACATGAGAGGATTGCCCAATATGAAGGTAGTCGTTCCGGCGGATGCTACTCAAACTAAGGAAGTTATTAAGTCGGTGAGCGGGGAACTGGACGGGCCCGTCTACGTTAGACTTGCCAGGGCTGCCTTTCCCGTAGTCTACGAGGAGTGCGACTTCGAACTGGGTAAAGCCGAGGTTCTGCGCGAAGGTAGCGACGTTTCGATATTTGCTATGGGGCTAATGGTGACAAATTCCCTGGACGCGGCGGAGATCCTGGAAGATAAAGGTATATCTGCCGAGGTAATAAACGTCTCAACGGTCAAGCCGCTCGACTCCGAAACAGTGGTTGATTCCGTTTCAAAGACCGGTGCTGCCGTGACGGCCGAGGAACATAATGTTATTGGTGGTCTTGGGTCGGCGATTTCTGAGGTAGTTGGTGAAAACGAGCCGGTACCGGTTAAGAGAATTGGTATTCAGGATCATTTTGGTGAATCCGGTTCCGCCTACGAACTGGTAGAGCACTTCGGCCTCACCGCTGAAGATATTGCCAGTAAAACCGAAAAACTTTTGAGTTGAGAATTTAGTTTGTGTTTGGCCAAATCAGAGAGGTGTCTCCAATTTTAGCTTTTGGTAACTGTTCGATAAAACCGCAGGTGAATTCCCCAGCGCGGAATTCACTGCTTCCGATCTCGGCCTCGCTCTCCACCCTTTCTTCATTGTACGGCGATAAAGAAAGGGCTCCGGACCGAGAAAATTCCAGCGACGCGGCGCATATGTTTGACCGAACCAGTCCAGCACTCAATTGGAGCCTCCATCTGTATAATGGAAAAGATTGTCATAAATTATCGCTTTAGCTGTTACTAACCTCTTTTGGAATGTAGTGCCCAATTGAGTGCTGGACTGAGGGAGGGATATTACCATAACCAAATGAGATTAAATCTTTATGGGTGATACTTCCTGTAGTGAAAGCCACTAAAATGAACAGAAGGGTTTGAGCACGCGAGTCGGAAATTTCTCGGTCCAGGAAGCCCGGAGGTCAAAAACGGAACAAGCGAAAGGGTGGAACCGTGCCCGCTCGGCCTCCGATGGGATTTTCCTGAACAGTAACCAAAAGCTATATTTACCGTGACTTGAATCTAAGATAATAAGATGAAGTTTTGTGGGGTTATTAATGATCAAATCGGGTTCACGTAATTAAGCAGTAGGACAGTTTTGAGTGATTTTTATGAGGAGGAAAAATGGAAATGAATGAGTTAAAAGAAAAAGCGAATCAACTGCGAGCTGACGTGTTGAAGACCGTTACTAACGCCAACTCCGGTCATCCTGGTGGCGCACTGGGAATGGCCGATACCTGGACGGTTCTTCATTACGAATTTCTGGATGACAAGCCCGAGGATCCGGACTGGGAGGAAAGGGACAGGTTCATCCTTTCGAACGGTCATACCTGTCCGCTGCTTTACTCGGTGCTTGCTGATAAAGGTTACTTTCCAAAGGAAGAGTTGGATAGTTTTCGCCAACTGGGCGGTTTGCTGCAGGGGCATCCTTCTACAGCCAAGGGAACTCCAGGTGTTGAATTCTCGTCCGGTTCCCTGGGCCACGGCCTCTCGTTTGGAGCAGGAGTAACTCTGTCAGGTAGGCTTAATGGCAGGGATTACAAAACTTACGTGTCGATATCGGACGCCGAATGCCAGGAAGGTCAGACGTGGGAAGCTGCTGCAGTTGCGAGGGATAAGGAACTGGGTAATTTGTGTGCAGTTTTAGATTACAACGATAGTCAGATTGATGGAAAAGTCAGTGATATCATGGACGTAGCTCCACTGGTCGACAAGTGGAGTAGTTTTGGCTGGCGGGTTATCGAGATCGACGGCCACGATTACGACCAAATAGAAGGTGCTTACGAGACTTTTCTCAAGGAGAGTTCTCGTAGAGACAAGCCGACTGTAATTGTATCCAATAATACCTTAGGTAAGGGCGTTTCCTTCATGGAGGACGATCCTGCCTGGCATCACGGAGCGCTCACGCCGGATCAACTGGAACAGGCATTGGATGAACTGGGAGTAGAAAGTTAGTTGGAAAATAGTTCTTTTATCAGTAGTTGGTGAAATTAAAAAAGGCGGCCGGAGATCGGCCGCCTTTTTTAATTGCTTGGCTTTCGATTAACCCTCGTTAGTTTCGTTAGGAATCTCGAACTGAATTGGTGCTTGATCGGGGACGTCGTAGATCAACCGATAGTAGTCCGATGATTTCCGGGCTTCGAAGGCAATCTTTCCTCGTGACATTTCCCCTTCTTCCAGGACGTTACTTCTGAAGTAACCCTCAAGAGAGGCCGTAGCAAGGCTAGCTGTTTGGCTTCTCCCGGTGCTTTCCTCCAGCCTGAAATTCATTGTTTTTGAAGGATACTGTTCTCCTTCTAGAGCCCTCACATTAATCTCCACTATTACAAATTGTCTACCGGCTTCGGCTTCCCGATTATCTATAGTTTCTGTAAGCTCGGCGTCCTGAAGGGTAATTCTTACGGAGCCGTTGCTTGCCGATTCTCCCACGAAATAGGTGGCCGGGTTTATTTCTACCGTGGTTTCCGCAGTGTCTTTCCCCTCCCGATCATCTGTCACAGTCAATTGAACCGTATAATTTCCGGCTTCTTCGTACCTATGACTTACCTCAGACCCTCTGCTGGTTGTTCCATCTCCGAACTGCCAGCGGTATGACGTTATATTGCCGTCCGGGTCAGCTGATTCCTCGGCAGAGAACTCCAAAGTAACTGGTGCGGTACCAGTATCGGAATCGAGATTAATGGAAGCAGAAGGAAGTTCGTTTTCGGGAGGTGGCTCATTTACAGTTACGGTAGTTGATGAGGAATTCGAGAGATCATCGTCGTCAGTTACCTGTAGGGTTGGTGTATACTCTCCAGAAGTTGAATATTCGTGTTCTACAACGTCAAGTATGTCGTTACCGGAAGTAGACTGCCCGTCACCAAATTCGAGAGAATATTCTTCGATAACGCCGTCGGGATCTTCCGATCCTGAGAGATCGAACGTGACCGTTAGTGGCGCTTCACCTTCCTGGGGTTCCGCCTCGAGATCAGCCGAAGGACCGCTCCGTTCCACGGTGACGGTCTCAGTAGCTGTTTCAGTGGCGCCGTCGTTGTCAGTAACTGTCAACGTGACGGTATATTCACCGGGGGTGGAAAAACTATGCTCTACGATCCTACCTCCGCCGGTAGTTCCGTCACCAAATTCCCAGTCAAAGCTGTCTATAATCCCG
This sequence comes from uncultured Thermotogae bacterium, assembly GCA_964649445.1. GTDB lineage: Bacteria > Bipolaricaulota > Bipolaricaulia > M55B111 > M55B111 > JAGXLP01. The sequence continues at coordinate 9,551 of CAZYPS010000010.1, forward strand.
TCCTGATCCTCTGAACTACTCGCGTCCAAGGCGACCTGAAGTGGTGCTCCTCCGGTGCTCGGATTTGCCGAGAAGGAAGCTGTGGGGCTTTCGTTGGAGTTACAACCATTTAAACTGATCATCAAAGTAGAGAATAAAATCACTAAAACAAAATACTTTACCGGTTTTTTCATTGGTACCTCCTGGACTGGTAAGCCTAATGAAGTTTATTTCGGCTAAGCCGTTCACTCACACATCATTATAGGCTATCCCTGTTAGAATAACATATTCTGGAATTAATATTCAAACAATCAAGTGCTTGAGTCGGATAATAGGTTATGGTAGCGAATCTTACCGTTCCGAGATAGCTTTTCCGAGACGCAGGGGGTATATCCTAGTGCTGGACTACTCATGCCAGCCTTCATCGCCGATTAAAGGCAAAAAACTGCAGTAAGATTTTTTCTCCTTTCTTATTTCTTCTTCTTTGACTACCAGGACGATCCGCTGTTGCCTCCTGCCCCCGGCAGGAATGACGAGTCTTCCTGGGTCTTTTAGCTGGTTAATAAGGCTATCGGGCACCTCCGGAACGGACCCGGTGCCGATAATTTTTTCGAATGGTGCGTGCCCGCTCCAACCTTTCGTGCCGTCGCCAGTTCTGTATTCGATGTTCTTCAGACCGATATTCCGATGGATCACTCTTGCTCGTTCCTGAAGTTTCCCCTTCTTTTCGACGGTGTAGACGGTTTCACCCAGTGTGGCCAGAATAGCCGTCTGGTATCCGGATCCGGTTCCTATTTCCAGCACCCGGTCAGCTGGTTCCACCTCGAGTAAGTTCGTCATAAGTGCGACGATGTAGGGCTGTGATATTGTCTGGCCTTCTCCGATCGGGAGTGGTCTATCGGAATAAGCTCGGGATTTCTGATCTTCTGGCACGAAGAGATGTCTGGGGTTATCTCTAAACGCTTCCAGCAATCTTTCGTCATCAACACCCCTTTTCTTCAGTTGCTCTTCTATCATCCTGTTTAGTTCGGGGCGATAGCTCCCTACTTCCATATTAGTTCGACTCCTCGTCCTCCCTGGAAAAGAAATTACCGATAAGATCTCTGGATCTCTGTTCTTCTTCCAAAGGGACCATCACTTTGATTTCACCCAGACCGTCTACCGGTATTGGGTAAACGGAATGAGTTATGTGAGATGAGAGGTAACATTCGATATCATAATCGCCTAGGAGTTCCTTGATCATTCCCGCTTTTTGTTCGTTCCAGGTACTATAGATCTCAACAAACTCCATCTTTCTCACCCTTCGTCTCTTTGAGCCAGAGCCGACTCTTTGTATTTGCGTAACTTTTTCCATTCATCCGAAGATACCCGTTCGATATCTTCAGGCGAAAGATCCCCTAATTCTATTGGACCTATTGCAACTCTTCTTAACCGGACGATTGTGAGGTCGACGGCTTCCATCAGCCTTTTAATTTCATTTTTCTTTCCTTCGGTGAGCACGAGCTCAAGTTCAGTATGCTCTTCCCCCTGATTTAGCACTCCCCCCTCTTTTATCTGGAGCAGGTCGCCGTTGTCATTTATACCCTCCATAAAGTTCTCGATTATTCCCCCAAGTTTTCCGTGATCCAGTTTCTCTGAAATCCAGATCTGATAGCGCTTCTCTACTTCGTAGCGGGGGTGAGTCAGAGAATGAATCAGCTGCCCGTCGTTACTAAGGAGCAGCAGACCTTCCGCGTCCTGATCGAGCCGTCCCGCCCAGCGGTAGCCTATAAAGCCCTCGGATCTTAGAGTCCGACCGAGCGTCCTGCCGTAATGGGGATCGTCGTGACTGCAGAGCATTCCCGTGGGCTTGTAGAACTTATAGGCTCTTTTTTGCGGGGGGTAAGTAGGTAATGGGTGGCCTCGAAGGTATAACTGATCAATTTCCTCAAGCTCGTAATTCTCGAACGGATTTTCTTCTTCCTCTCCGTCGACGATAACTTCCCCTTCTTCTATTAAGTCTCTGGACTTACGACGTGACAATCCCGACTGTTGTTGAACTATTTTCATTAATTTCATGTCGGTTTAAGGATGGTCCAGGAGCCCCTTTTTTGCAAGATCAACCATGTCCCGGGGGTTGATTACCGGACGTATAGTGCATCCGGATTTGATTGAACCTGAGGGACTTTTTTAGGATAATCACCCGTTAGCGTAAGGGTTGGGATAAATTTAGTACTGGCTTCAGTTGAGCGGAGGAAATTTCATAGAGGGGGGTAAGAAAATGAAGGGTGAAACGGTAGACTTTCTAGAAAAATACGTAAATGCCATTAGTCCTTCGGGATTTGAAGATAAGGCGGCGAAAATCTGGAAGGAAGAAGCGAGGCAGTTTGCGGACGAAGTTCGGGGCGATCTGCACGGTAACTCCTTTGCTGTAGTGAACGAAGGAGGATCTCCCCGGGTAATGCTCGCAGGACATACGGACGAAATTGGTTTGATGGTAAGCCAGATATCCGAAGGCGGTTACCTGTTTTTCAATACTATTGGTGGCTGGGACAGCCAGGTTCTTCCCGGCCAGAGAGTTCGGTTACGGGGCAAAGAAAAGGACGTGATTGGAGTTGTTGGACGCAAACCGATTCACCTTCTGGAAGAGGAAGAGCGAAAAAATGTCGTTAAGCCGGAAGATCTCTGGATAGACATAGGTGTCGAGGGGGAAGATGAAGCAAGGGAATTAGTAGAAATCGGGACGCCCGGTGTACTTGACTACTCTTTTAATAGGTTGCAGGGTGATCTGGTTACAGCCCGGGGGTTTGACGATAAGAGCGGGGGGTTTGTCGTCCTGGAAGTAGCCCGGGAACTTGCCATGTTGAATCCTCAGGCCGAGATTCACGCTGTTGCAACCGTTCAGGAGGAGATCGGGTTACGAGGGGCCCAAACTTCGGCGTTCGGAATCGATCCCGATATTGGAATTGCCGTAGACGTAAGTCACGCCACGGATACACCCTCTATGGAAAAAGAGAAAAGAAAAGTTGGAGAAGCTGAAATGGGGGAAGGTCCAATTCTATCTCGAGGTCCGAATATAAATCCCGTCTTGTTGAAAAGAATGATTGATGTTGCGAAGAGCGAAGATATCTCATATCAGATGGCAGGTGCTCCTGGTGGGACGGGGACGGATGCGAACGCAATCCAGCTTACGAGGGGAGGCGTTGCTACCGGACTTGTATCAATCCCAAACAGATATATGCACAGTCCCTGTGAAGTCGTAAGTCTGAATGATCTTGAAAATATAATAGAATTGATTGCTTCCACAGTAGACCAAATTGAGGGAGAAACTTACGAACCTTTTTAATTCAATTAAATCGGTGATAAATAATGACTAGCGTTAAAGAAGTAGCGTCCAATGCTGGAGAGAGATACGAGGAGCTGAATAGTTTCGAAGCGGATCAGGAAATTACGGCGGGTTCAATGAGGATCAAATGTCATGTCAAGTTCAGGAAACCCAGAAGCGTCGTCGTGGAATATGATGAGTATCAGAGTCCTCTTGAAGACTTTGAAGTCGAGTTGTCCGGTGGCCCGGAGTTCGTCGGAGAAGATCTCGTCGATTCTCGGGTAGTTTACGGGGGAAAGGAGACCTGGATACACCTGGTTGATAAAGGTACTGCAGTCAAAAAGGATGGTAAACTCCTGTATTCACCGTTTGCAGGTGTAGACGTAATCGGTCAGCTTGGTTTTCTTCCCTCTTTAGTAGGAGATTTCCTGTTGAAGGACGATGGCGAAGGCGAGATAAACGGGCATCCTGTTAACCGGCTTGGTCTAAAGCCGAAGACTTCTCGTAGATCTCTCTTTTTGAAAGACGAGGTGTTCAACCTCGCCCGGGCGGAATTGGCTCTGGACAAAGAACTCGGATTGCCGAGGAAGATAGCCTACTATCCCGGCCAGGGAGAGCAACTCAGGTTTTCCGGCAGTCAGGGAAATCCCGTCTTCGTTGAATATTCCAATTACGAAGTGGATGGTCTCGGTAGTAAGGACTTTCAATTCGAATCTTCGAAAGTAGAAAAAGTCTTCGAGGAGCAGACCGTCTCGGAAGAGGAGTTCGAAGTTGAATTTCCTCTATCAGTTCCGGTAGAGAAAATAAAAGAAAAGGGCTACGAGAGAGCCCGAGAGGAGATTTCAATCCTGAAAGACGACGAGGCAGGAAGAGCCTATAGCTCAATTACGTTTATTAAATCCGATCAGGAAGGACGACCGACCAGTTCTGTCCAGTTATTGGTTGGAAACTATCTTTCCCGGGAAATGAGCCGGCATCGGTCCTACATGTCTGAGCACGGTGAAGAAACCGAACTCGAAGGGTCCACCGTTAAGCTAGCGGATAGAAACGAACCAGTCAAAGAGCGCCTGCCTGACGAGTGGGATCAGGAAATAAACGAAGTCAGCTGGCAGGGCGAGGAATCTTTCTACTTCCTGCTGGGTCAGGGGTTGGCGAGGGACGAATTGCTCGATATCGCTCGGACTTTTCTGAGTTAAACTTCGATTTGACGATCAAAAATTGGAAGACGACCAAATAAGTAACAGGCTGGGCGAATTTGCCCAGCCTGTAGTAATTTTTGCCGGAAAAGTCGTACTATAGAGTTATTCTGAATCCCTGTATAATTTGGAGTTACTTTCTAAATTCTTCCTTAAATTTCTTCAGCTTGTCGAAAAAGGACTCCTTTTCGTCCGATTCATCATTCATGGGACTATCAAGGCGTTCGTTTAATCTCTCTATGAGTTCCCTTTCCTCGGGCCCGAGGTCCGTCGGAGTTATTCCTTTCAGCCTAATTATTTGATCGCCCTTGCCGTGGCCGTTTAGATGGGGAATACCATAATCACGTAGTTTAATTTTCTCACCTGACTGAGTTCCCGGTTCCAAATCGATTTCTTCGACTCCCTCGAGTGTGGGGACTTTTATCGTATCGCCTAGAGTTAACTGAGTGAATTGAACGGGAACTGTAGTGAGGATGTCGTCCCCTTTACGGATAAAGGTATCGTGTTCTTTGATGTCAATTGTAATGAATAAGTCTCCTGCCGGGGCACCCTGTCGACCGACATTACCCTTTCCTTTTATTCTCAATCTGGATCCATCTTTCACGCCTGGAGGCACTTTTACAGAAATTTCGGTCTTTTCCTTGGTCCGGCCCTCGCCGCGACATTTGGTACAGGGGTCGTCGATGACTTCGCCGCTACCGCCGCACTTGGGACAGGTCTGGACGTTGACGAAGCTTCCCAGCATCGTTTGCTGTTTCTGCCTAATCTCCCCTCTTCCATTACAATGCGAGCAGGTCCGTTTGGACGACCCTGGTTTGACCCCGCTTCCATCACATCGGTCGCATTTGACGAATCTTGGGATAGAGAACTTTACCCGGGTGCCTTTAGCCGCGTCCTCAAGAGATACTCGCAACTTTCTCTGAAGATCTTCACCTTTTTGGGCGGCCGTCTGAGATCTTCTTCGACCTCTGCCACCTCCTCCACCAAAGAACATGTCAAAGATGTCGTCGAACGAGCTGTCGCTGAATGCGCTTCGAGCCCGTTCGTAGTCCTGGTTATCGAAGTCAAAGCCTTGAGAAGGACCGGTATGGCCGAATTTGTCGTACTGTGCGCGTTTGTCCGGATCCGAAAGTACCTCGTAAGCTTCCGTGACTTCTTTAAACTTCTCCTCTGCTTCTTCCTTATCCAGATCCGGATTCATGTCCGGATGGTACTTCTTCGCTTTTTTTCTATAAGCTTTTTTGATCTCGTCTTCAGAAGCGTCTTCGTTTACGCCCAGTACATCGTAATAGTCTTTTGGCATAAATACCGGTCCTCTTTAGTAGTAGTTTTTGGAATTGTTGGTGATAGGTTCAGATTTACTCTTCGTCCTCTGGCTCTTCGTATTCGGCGTCAACGTACTCGTCGTCCTCACCGGCGCTTCCGCCGCCCTCTGCTGGTCCGCCAGGTCCTCCGGGACCGCCGGGACCACCAGGTCCGCCTGCTCCTGGGCCCGCTGCTCCTCCGGGTCCGGCTTCGGGACCAGCCTGGCCACCTTCGTAAGCGGTCTTGCCTATTTCTTGAGCGGCTTCGTTTAGTTCTTCTATTCCTTCTTCGAGTTCTTCCTTCGCAGCGTCTTCTTCTACGAGTTCTTCAAGGTTTTCTATTTTCTCCTGAACTTTGGATTTTGTTTCTTCGTCCACCTGATCGCCCAGCTCTTCCAGGCTCTGTCTTGTCGAATAGATTAACTGATCGGCTTTGTTTTTGGTCTCTATCTGTTCAGCTTTGCGCTTATCTTCTTCTTCGTGCTTTTCTGCTTCTTCCTTCATCTGTTCTATTTCTTCCTCAGATAGCCTGGAGGGTTCCTCTATCGTCACCGATTCCGATTTACCAGTACCTTTATCCTCGGCTGATACGTGAAGTATTCCATCAGCGTCTATGCTGAATGTCACGTCAATTTGAGGCGTTCCTCGCGGAGCTGGCGGGATTCCAGTGAGCTGGAATCGTCCGATGCTCTTGTTGTCATCTGCCATCTTGCGTTCACCCTGAACGACGTGTATGTCGACGGTCGTCTGGTTGTCTTCGGCAGTCGAGAATGTCTTGGTCTTTTCAGTCGGTATAGTCGTGTTTTTCTCTATGAGAGGTGTCGTAACTCCACCTAGAGTTTCAATACCCAGTGTCAGAGGGGTGACGTCCAGAAGTACGAGATCGTCAACCTCTCCTGCCAGAACTCCTCCCTGAATGGCTGCACCTCTTGCGACTACTTCGTCAGGGTTTATTTCCTTATTAATTTTGCCCGGAATGTGTTCTTCAATTAATTCCTGAACCCTGGGGATTCTCGTCGAACCTCCAACAAGAACGACCTGGTCGATGTCGTTTTTATCCATGCTGGCTTCCGACAGCGTTGACTCAAGGATATCCATAGTTCGGGAGAGCAGGTCGTCTATCATGCTCTCGAATTTGGCCCTGGTCAGTTTCTCGTCAAGATGTTTCGGGCCGCTCTGGTCGGCAGTGATGTACGGAAGATTGATCGTGGTTTCTTTCCTGTTGGAAAGTTCTTTCTTGGCCTCTTCCGCTGCGTTTTTAAGACGCTGCAGGGCGCTTTGGTCCTCGGAAAGGTCTATACCCTCTTTGCTTTTGAACTGATCCACCAGCCAGTCTATTATTTTCTGATCGAAGTCGTCACCACCTAGCTTCGTGTCACCGTCGGTTGCCACTACCTCAAATACTCCGTCTCCAAGTTCGAGAATGGATACGTCAAAGGTGCCGCCACCGAGGTCGTAGACCAGTATTGTCTGGTCCGATTCGTCTTTTAGTCCGTAAGCGAGTGAGGCGGCGGTAGGTTCGTTGATTATCCGTTCTACTTCTAGATCAGCCAGTTTGCCCGCATCCTTAGTAGCCTGTCGCTGGCTATCGTTGAAGTAAGCGGGTACTGTGATAACTGCCTTGTTGACATCGCGGCCGATTCTTTCCTCGGCGTCTTCTTTGATCTTCCTGAGAATCATAGAGGATATCTGCTCGGGCGAGTAAGTTGTCTCTTTCCCGTCTTTGGAAATCTTAACTTCGTAGTCCTCGCCCATCCTCCGTTTTATGGATTTAACAGTCCTGTTCGGGTTGGTGATCGCCTGCCGTTTGGCTGTTTCTCCAACCAGTCTTTCTCCTTCGTCCGTAAAAGCCACTACGGAGGGTGTCGTTCTGTTACCATCGGCGTTTGTGAGCACCTCGGGATCTCCTCCCTCCAGCACGGCCAAGCATGAATTGGTGGTACCTAAATCTATTCCAATAATTTTTTCTTTAGCCATTTTTTCTACCTCCCTTGTTTGGTTCTGGATTAATTATCTCCATTGCCCTCAGATTCCGAGGGCTGGATATTTACCTTTACTTTGCTGGGTTTGAGTACTTCTCCCTTATAGGTATAACCACGCTCAAACTCTTCCGTTATCTCATTGTGCCGGTGGTCATCCGACTCAACCTTCATTAACGCTTCGTGTTTATTCGGATCGAACATTTCGCCTTCGGCTTCGATTGGTTCGATTCCTCTTCTTGCTAAAAACTCGTCAAATTGAGCGTATATCTTTTCGACCCCTTCGACAAATGAATCCTTATCGTCATTCTTTTCGAAACTCTTGAAAGCTCTATCCAGGTTGTCGTACAGAGGAACCAGGTCTTTTATAAGTTCACCCTTCTCTTTGTTGACCTTTGCTTCTTTCTTGTCCGTCTGTCTTTTCTTATAGTTATCGAAGTCGGCCTTTAGATGCTTTACTCTATCTTTCAATTCCTGGATTTTTTCCTCTTTTTCCTCTAATTCCTCTTCCAGCTCTTCTATCCTTTCCGCCGCTTTTTCCTCTACTTCTGATTCCTGGTCCAATTTGGCTTCCTGGTTTTCCTCAGTCCCTTCTAAATCGAGGTATTCTTCATCCGCTTCGTTCATTTTTTCCTCTTTATTCTTAGTTGCCACTTATATCACCTCTTTCCTTGCTTTTAGCTCTACTTTCCGGCTGTTAACAGAGTGTCGAGTCTGCTGCCGATATACTGAACTGTCGAGAACGATTTGCTGTAATCCATATTGATCGGACCCAAAATCCCTAGTGAACTTGAACAGCTTGCCAGCCTCTTAATTATCAGGCTGTACGGTAATATTTCTGTCTCGGATGATCCGTCGTTGAGCCCTACCATAGCAGTTATTTGGTTATCTTCGTCCTTGCAGGATTCCGTTATCCTGGCGAGACTCTTTTCATTCAAGAAGTCGAAAACTTTTCTAAGTTTTTCGGGATCCTGTTCTTCCTCGGGTCCGTTTCCAAGTATGTTCAAAGTTCCTTCAAGGTATAATCTTCTCTCACTGCGTTCCCGAAGGAATCTCCTTATTAATAGAAAAGAGTCCCGGGTTAACTTGTCGTACCATCCTTCTTCGTTGAGATTTATATCTCTTAGTTCTTTCAGCTGTTTTAGCTGAGTTCCTTCCAGCTTGTCGGCGAGAAGCGGGTTTAATCGTTCTAGCTCCTCCCTGGAGATTTTTCTATCCAGCTCTATTACCCGGTTTTCAACCAGACCTATATCCGTAACCAGTATTGCCATTAGGTGGGTTTGATCCAGCTGGGTTAACGTAAAGTATTTTACTTCTCGTTTTTCCAGGTCCGGGCCGAGAACGAATCCGGTGTATCCGGTTATGTTAGCCAATAGAGTCGCCGTATTCCGGAGCAGTCGTTCAGTATTCTGTTGTTCGAACTCATAGGCTTCTACTACTGCTTTCTGTTCTTCGCCTGAAAGCTCTGAGAGTTCTATTAGCCAGCTTACGAAGTAGCGATATCCCTCAACTGTGGGAACCCTTCCCCCGGAGGTGTAAGGTTTTTTGAGGTATCCCCCTTCCTCCAGCTCGTGCATATCGTTCCTTACAGTAGCCGAGGAGTAATCTAGGTCGTATTCATCCAGAATCATCTTCGATGAAATTGGTTCACCTGTTTCGATGTACCCATCGACGATTTCTTTTAGTATCAATTCCTTTCTGTTTTTCATAATTTAGCACTCACACCACCAGACTGCTAAATCTTAACTAGGCGTAGCTTGTTTTTCAACCAGAACGACGATTCAGCGTAGTTTGATCGGACCATCGCATTAGCCGGTTACGAGGATTTGCAAAAAGGCAGTTTGGTTAATAACATAAATTACACAGTACTAGCAATTTTTTGGAGGGGGTGATAAGCGGACAAACCGTTGGCTCCTCTGTCTAGTGAAGAAGGCAGGGTTCTTTATTTTCACTGTATAATATGTAAGGAGGTTTTATCATGAACTATAGTTGGAAAAGAAATTTTGTAGTAGGACTTTCACTCATTTTAGTGATTTCGCTGTTCGTCGCCGGTATGGCGCAGGACAAGCCAGAGGTTAAGAATCCTAATACTCTGACGGCAGTTGTATTTGGGACCGCTAATACACTCGACCCTTCTTATGCTTACGATACTGCCAGTGGGACAATAATAGGCAACGTTTACGAAAACCTTATTCGCTACCCTTTTGGAGTAGTAGATGGGAACGAAAAGAATCCAGAAGGTTACAGTGTAAGTGAGTACAAACCAATGTTGGCGACTAAAGTCCCTACCAGGGAGAACGGCTTGATCAGAGAGACGCCAAGCGGCGGTTTAATTTACGAGTTCCCGATCAGGGAAGGAGTCACTTTCCATAACGGAAACAAAATGACACCCGAAGATGTGGAGTATTCCCTGGAACGGACGATGATTCAGGATCGCTCGGGTGGGCCGAGCTGGATGCTTCTGGAGCCGCTTACTGGCTACGGTAGCATAAAAGCTCTGGTCACCGACGTAGCGGGAGTTGAAGAATATAGCGAGACTACTACGGCTGACCGTGTTGCAGCTTTCAAATCGTTCGTCGATCCGGCAGTAGAAGCTAAAGACCAGAGTGTGGTAATTAAATTGCCGGACCCTTATCCACCAATATTGAACATTTTAGCCCACAGTTCCTACTGGTCCTCAGTAATGGATAAAGAGTGGGTAATGGAGCAAGGTGGCTGGCCCGGAACGGCCGAGACCTGGCCTCAATACCACAATCCCGGTGGAGGAAGCGCTGCTGAGGAATCACCGCTTTACGATGTAGCAAACGGAACTGGTCCATTCAAGCTGGACCGCTGGGAACCCGGGCAGGAAGCAGTATTTTCTAGGAACGAGGACTACTGGCGAGAGCCGGCAGAACTCGAGACATACGTCCTTCAGAAGACCGAGGAGTGGGGAACCAGAAGGTTACAGCTAATAAATGGTGAAGCCGATATGGTCAGTATGCCGCTTCAATACCTGGATCAGGTTCAAGGAACGGAAGGTGTGGCAATTCAGACTGGTCTGCCGACAATTGGGATGAATCCCGCTGCCTTCTTCACCCAGGACGTAAAAACTGAGGACAACGATCTCGTCGGCTCCGGTAGCTGGGGTGACGGAATACCGTCGAACTTCTTTAACGACGTGAAGGTCCGGAAAGCATTTAACTATGCCTTCGAATACGAAGCATACATAGAGCAGGTACTCCAGGGCCTCGGTTACAAGACCAACGGTCCGGTACCGAAAAACATGCAGCCCTATTACAACGACGATCTGGAAATGTACAGCCACGACCTTGATAAAGCGGAAGAACTGCTGAAAGAGGCTCACGATGGCGAACTCTGGGAGAAGGGCTTCGAATTTACCATACTTTACAACTCGGGCAACGAGCAGAGAAAGACAGCGGCCGATATATTCGAAGCTAACATAGAGCAGCTAAACCCGGACTTTGATATAAACGTAAGAGGCGTTGATTGGTCGACTTACCTGGATATGATGGTTCAGGAGAGGACGCCGCTCTTCCTTATTGGCTGGGTCGCGGACTTTCCCGATCCCCATAACTTCGCCACGCCGTTTATGGCTTCGGATGGAACGTTCTCCGGCTGGCAGGGCGAAGGTATGCATGAGCTCGCAGTGGAAAAATACGATCCGCTGATCGAGGAAGCCATGGCAACAGTTGACACAGAAGAGCGAAAAGAAATTTACTACGAACTGCAAAGATTAGCAAAGGAAGACGCGATAGACGTCTGGCTGCCCCAACAACAAGGCATTCGTACGATGAGGACCTGGGTCCAGGACGTGCCGTTCAACCCTATGTATAGTTACGCCTGGTCTTACGTCTATCCGATTTCAAAAGGCTACGAAGAATAAATTTTAAGATGGTCAAATTAGCCAGGAGTCGGTCTATTTCCGGCTCCTGGCATTATTTTAATCTTTCATTATTGCGGTGAGGGATATATAGAAGATGTTATCATACATTACTCGGAGAGTCCTCATTTTACCTTTTGTGCTGCTGGGTGTTCTGTTGATCGTATTTGGGATGATTCAGTTTTTGTCGGTTAACCAAAGGCTGTCGACTTACATATCCAGCCCGGCGGAGCTGAAAAATACTGACCTCGAAGTTTTGGCCGAGCAATATGGACTAAATGATCCTATCTGGACCAGATTTGGTCGATGGCTCAACGACGTCATTCACTTCAACTTTGGCTGGTCCGAAAGCGCCAAAATGACTTCAAAGAAGGCGTTTGCCAGCTTCTTCCCAGTTTCGCTTGAACTGGCGCTCTGGTCCGCCCTGCCAATTATTCTCGGAGGGGTCTGGCTGGGTACTGTAGCGGCAGTAAACCATAACAACGTAATCGACCATGTTACACGTTTGTTCGCCATAGTCGGCTGGTCGTTGCCTTCTTTTGTGGCTGGATTGTTGCTTTTGATGGTCTTTTATGGGGGTGTAGTATCCTGGTTTCCGCCCGGAAGGTTGGGGTTGGAAGCAAAGCAGATAGTTAACTCAGCCCAGTTTGTCAGGTATACCGAAATGAATACTATAGATGCAATACTGAACTTGAACTGGTTTGTCTTTGCCGATGCGGTAAGGCATATAATTCTACCCGCGATAGTTATGTCCTACGTCCGCTGGGCGATGTTATTGAGAATTATGAGGTCCAGTCTGCTTGAGACCTTGCGGAAAGATTACGTCCAGACGGCAAGGGCAAAGGGGCAGAAAGAGAACGTGGTAATAAAGAAGCACGCCCGTCGAAATGCTCTGATTCCAGTAGTGACCATAGCGGGTATCTACATTGCTTTCCTGATAAACGGGTTAGTGGTTACGGAGACGATTTTCAACTGGCACGGGCTAGGGCGATGGGCTGTTAATGCCGCTCAGCAGTTCGATACGTCTTCTTTGATGCTTTTCGTCCTGTTTAACGGAGTATTGCTGGTTTTAGCGAATCTAATTGTGGACATCTTTTACGCGTATCTAGATCCGAGGGTTACCTACGATTAAAATATGAAAAAGAAAATAAAGAAGTTACTTACGAATCCTTTGTCGGTAACTGGGCTCCTGATATTGCTCTTTTACCTGGGAGTAGCAATTGGCGCACCCTGGTTAGCTCCTCCCCAGACCCCGAGCGAGCCGTATAAAGTTCCGCGAGATGGCTGGGGCTCCACGCCACAGCCCCCGGGTGAGGGACATATATTTGGTACGACTCAGGGGCAGTACGACATCTTCTACGGGGTTGTATGGGGTACGAGGACGGCCTTTAGGGTCTCCCTTATGGTTGTCGGATTCTCCGCCCTGATTGGAGTCTTTATCGGTACGTTAGCCGCATTCTACGGAGGGGTGGTAGATAGCATATTGATGCGGATTGTCGACGTATTTTATTCCATCCCTTATCTAGTTGCTGCGATGGTGCTGACCACAATTCTCGGAAGGAGCCTGACGAATGCTTTGATTGCCTTAATAGTTTTTGGCTGGATGGGTTTTGCCCGTCTGATCCGTGGTAATATACTATCCGTCAAGGAGGAGGAATACGTTTCTGCTGCGCAGTCGGTCGGAGCTACGGACTTTCGGATAATATTTAGGCACATTCTGCCAAACTCGATATTTCCGGTAGTTGTTCAGGCTTCGATGAGAATGGGAACGATAGTGATTACCGCTGCCACGCTTAGCTTTCTTGGAGTTGGTGCTCAGGAAGGGTACGCGGACTGGGGTCAGATGATTAGTTTCGCGAGAAACTGGATTCTTGGAACGCAGGGGAATACGCTTGAGTTCTGGTATACGGTTTTAATACCAGGAGCGGCTATAACTACTTTCTGCCTCTCTTGGAACCTAATCGGAGACGCATTTAGGGATATTATGGACCCAAAAATGCAGGGCGGAGGAGTGTAAAAAATTCGGGATTCTTGATTCACACGCTTTTAGCTCTCGATGGACCAAGTTTTTAACTTTCAGTAACATGCTGGGTTTTAGAATTGCTTGTGGGGGTAAGGACTGTTTAAAGTGTTCTCTGCATAACTACTCCCGGGGTCCCCGGTTTTCCGATCGAGAGTTGTGAATCTTCGACTAAGTATTGTGCTGTTTACCCCTTTATGCTATACTCCTTTAGGTTTTGGATAGCCCGATTTTTCAATATGTGGAGATAGTTATTTATTTTTAGGCAAGTTGAGGTGGTAGTTTCATGGCAAATTCGAAATCCTTGAGTTTAATTGGTCACTCCGGTACGGGAAAGTCAAAACTGGCAGAAAAGTTCTTAAAGATAAGTGGAATTGATGGCGATACTACTTTCGATCCCTCGGAAGAAGAAAAGAGTCACGGACACTCAATAGACCTGGGGATCGGAGCATTTAAATACAAAGGACAAAACTGGAATTTGCTTGACACTCCAGGAGCAGAAGAGTTCGTAGAAGAAGTTTACAAAGGTGTTTTTGCTTCGGAAGCCTCCCTGATGTTGGTTGATTCCGAAAAAGGTGTCCAAGCACACACTGAGAAGGTCTGGAATGTTTCTCAAAAATACGAGAAGCCTACAGGAATAGTTGTAAATAAGATGGACCAGGGAGAAACCGATTTCGAGGGAGTAATGGAGGATCTCAGGGAACAATTTGACAAAAACTTCGTCGTGCTTCAAATTCCACTTCTTGAAGGTGGAGATTTCGTTGGTTTTGTTGACGTACTGGAAGAAAAGGCAGTTTACTTCGACGGGAAGGAAGTTGAAGTGCCAGAAGAACTAGAAGAAGAACTGGATAGGGAGAAAGAGAACCTGCTTGAAGCTCTGGCGGAAGTCGATGACGAGCTTATGATGAAGTACCTGGAAGAAGAAGAAATTACCGAAGAGGATACGGATAGAGCGCTTGACTCTGGGTTCAAGGATGACGCGTTTTCTCCGGTATTTGTAACTTCCGTAGAAGATGATAAAGGGATAGATGTACTGCTCGATAGAATGACGGAGATGGTTCCAGAATTCGATCCTGATCCGTCAGGCAGGTCGGATCTACTTGTCTTCAACAAGCTTTCCGATCCTTACCTGGGCAAATTGGCTTTTGTAAAGGTATATGGAGAAGAACTCAAGGAAGGTGCTTCGCTGAGAAATCTCCGGAACGACCAGGATGTTGATGTTACCGATATATATAGATATCTTGGCGGGGATCAGGAAAGTGTCCACGAGGCTTTGCAGGGCGATGTGGTTGCGCTCGGCAAGCTGGATGATATTGAGCTTGGAGATACCCTCACGGATACAGGGGAAAAAGAGATAGAGTTCGTGGATTTTCCTGGACCAGTATATGATAGAGCCGTAAAGCCGAAAAGCCGTGAAGACGAGAGTAAAATGAGTACTGCATTGAAAGAGCTGGTTGCTAACAAGGCGACAATTACCTACCACCGAGACGACGTTACCGAAGAAATGATCCTTTCCGGAATGGGTGCAAACCACCTAGGGATTTTCAAGGAAAGGCTCAAAAACGGATTTAACGTTGAGATAAATATGACCGAACCCAAGGTTCCCTACAAACAGAGTATCGCTAAAAAAGCCGATACAAAGTATCGCCACAAGAAGCAATCAGGTGGACGGGGACAGTACGGGGAGGTTTATTTGAGATTGGCTCCTCTTCCAAGAGGTTCGGGTTTCGAGTTTGTTAACGAGATAAAAGGTGGCAACATTCCAACTCAATTTATTCCCGGTGTAGAAAAAGGAATTAAGGAAGCACTGGACGAGGAGTATCCGATCACGGATGTTAAGGCAACTGTCTACGATGGAGATCATCACCCGGTTGATTCCTCGGAGATGGCTTTCAAGATAGCCGGTCGAGAGGCATGTAACAAAGCTGTAGAACAGGCAGGATCCATCCTCCTGGAGCCGATCATGAAGGTAAAAGTCACTACTCCAGGTGACTTTACCGGTGATATAATCAGTGACCTCAACGGGCGAAGAGGCAGAATACTCGGTTCCGATACCTCGGATGGTTACACGGTAATAGAAGCCGAAGTACCTCAGGCAGAGATAATGAACTACGCAACCAGGGTAAAATCGTTGACGCAGGCTAAAGCTACTTTCCAGATGGAGTTTGTAAAGTACAAAAAAGTTCCGAGTAACATTGCCTCGGATATTCTCGATGGGTGAGGCTAGATGTTAGTTAAAGAGTTTCTCAAGGAGGATCCCGCCTCAGCCCGGGAAGGGAAAACGGTTGCCGAGACCCGGGAACTGATGGAGGAAAATAATTTTCGTATTATATTCGTCGTTGATGACGAGGATAGGTTGGTGGGTTTCCTGACCTATGATTCCATCAAGGACCAACCCGGGGAAAAGCCTATAGACAGCTACCTTTCTCGATCGACCCTTCACGCCGAAGAAACTGATACGATCGATAAAGCCGTAAGTATCATTAAGGAATATAGCCTTATGGTGTTGCCGGTGGTTGACTCCGAAAGGAGGCTTATCGGAGTTTTGACCCCTGGGGGATTATTTGAGGAATTTTCCGATCTGCTTAACTTCGGTGAGGGTGGTTTCTGGATAACTATTCCCTGCAACGAACCGGCAGAACTGGAAAAGGTCATTTCAGTTCTGAACGATCACGGTGTCGAGTTACTTAGCCTGCTTAGCGCCGGGGAATCTAATGAGGGAAAATTTATCGTCAAAGTAGGTAAGGTAGAAGATGGCGAGACTTTGAAGGAATCTCTGGCGGAGGTGGTCTGACGTGAAAAGGTTGAAGGTAAGTACATCTTCCCGGGAAGAATTGAAGAATGTGACATCTAAGGTAAAAAAGGCTGTAAATGAAATGGGGCTTGAAGACGGGGTCTGCGTTCTGTATGTGCCCCACACCACTGCGGGCATAACGATAAATGAATCAGCGGATCCCGATGTGGCGACTGACATAGTCAGTCAGTTGAAGGAGATAGCCCCTAAGGGAAAAGGGTACAGGCACAGGGAAGGAAATGCCGATTCCCATATAAAGTCAAGTTTGATTGGCAATACTTCCCGAGTCTTTGTGGAAAACGGGAACCTTCAGCTAGGTACCTGGCAGGGGATATTTTTTGCGGAATTTGACGGACCGAGGTCGAGAAACCTCTGGGTAAAGGCCACCTGATTCTATGCCCGTTGACATATAGAATCCATTTCAGTAAAATTCTTCTGCTCTTAGCCGGTGTAGCTCAATCGGCAGAGCAGTCGACTTGTAATCGACAGGTTGCCAGTTCGAGTCTGGCCGCCGGCTCCAAGGGTGGTATTTTCCGCCGATAGATAGGCCTGGGAACTTGAGTCAAATCCATGGAGGGGTACCGAAGTGGCCAAACGGAGCGGACTGTAAATCCGTTGGCAGGTGCCTTCGGGGGTTCGAATCCCTCCCCCTCCACCAGTCTTGCATCTTGCTTTGGCCGTCTCCCTCGGTTGAGACGGTGCTAGGTTTGCAATACTATTTTGTAATAATTAGAGGTGCCCGTGTAGTTCAGGAGGTAGAACATCCCGTTGGTAATGGGAAGGTCGCCGGTTCGAATCCGGCCGCGGGCTCCAGGACGAAAATTTGTTCATTTAGTTAAACGGCTGTCAAGAGAGTGCAATAAAGTTTAGTTATTATACCAAATTTTAGGA
This sequence comes from uncultured Thermotogae bacterium, assembly GCA_964649445.1. Classification (GTDB taxonomy): domain Bacteria; phylum Bipolaricaulota; class Bipolaricaulia; order M55B111; family M55B111; genus JAGXLP01. The sequence continues at coordinate 26,901 of CAZYPS010000010.1, forward strand.
GGTACAAGATGGCAAAAGATCATTTTGAGCGGGATAAACCGCACCTTAATATTGGGACGATTGGTCATATTGACCATGGTAAAACGACTCTTACTTCTGCTATGACTAAGGTTCTGGCAAATCAGGGTCTGGCAGAGACACAGGAGTTTACTGACATTGATAATGCACCTGAGGAACAGGAGAGAGGTATTACCATTGCCGTTAGGCACGTGGAGTACGAGACGGAAGATAGACACTACGCTCACATAGACGCTCCTGGTCACGCGGATTACGTCAAAAATATGATTACCGGTGCGGCACAGATGGATGGGGCTATTCTGGTAGTTTCCGCTACTGACGGACCCATGCCCCAGACCCGTGAGCACGTCTTGTTAGCTCGCCAGGTTGGCGTGCCTGCCATGTTGGTTTTCCTCAACAAAACGGACATGGTGGACGATCCCGAACTGATTGACTTAGTTGAAATGGAAGTCCGTGAACTACTCAATGAATACGACTTTCCAGGCGACGAAGTGCCTATTATCAGGGGATCCGCACTGGAATCTATGGAAAGCGACGGAGATCCGGAAGCAGAGGTCAACAAGCCCATAATGGAACTCGTTAACCAGCTTGATGAGTACGTACCACTTCCGGATAGAGACGAGGATCAACCGTTCCTTATGCCTATTGAGGACGTCTTTTCCATCAAAGGAAGAGGTACAGTTGCGACAGGACGTGTGGAACGAGGTAGGATTACTCCTCAGTCCGATATCGAGATTGTTGGTCTTCACGGCGAGATAGAACAGACCGTGGCAACTAGCCTTGAAATGTTCAATAAGACAATGGACGAAGCGATCGCCGGTGATAACGTTGGCGTGCTTCTAAGGGGAATAGACAAAGAAGAGATTGAGCGAGGACAGGTTCTAGCGGAGCCTGGCAGTATTACCCCTCATACCAGGTTCAAAGCGGAAGTTTACGTTTTGAGCAAGGACGAGGGAGGACGACACACACCTTTCTTTGACGGATACAAGCCTCAGTTCTACTTTAGAACCACCGACGTTACCGGTACGATTGAGTTGCCGGATGACGTGGAAATGGTCATGCCTGGGGATAACGTCACTCTCGAAGGAAACCTGATAGACCATATCGCCATGGAGGAAGGTCTGAGGTTCGCAATTCGTGAAGGTGGGAAGACGGTTGGAGCAGGTGTAGTTACAGAAATTCTTGAATAACCAATTTTAGACAAGAGGAACGGTTTTGATGCATAAAGAACAGGTCATTCTGGTATGTAGTGAATGCGGTAGGCATAATTACCATACAGTCAAGAATCCCCGTAACGATAGCGACAAAATTGAATTGAAAAAACACTGTAAATGGTGTGATGCCCATACCGTTCATAAGGAGAAATAGGTAGTCTATAAGGTTTACAGGCCCGTAGCTCAATTGGCAGAGCGCCGGACTCCAAATCCGAAGGTTGGGGGTTCAAGTCCTCCCGGGCCTGCCAGAAGTATATCGAGGTGTTTAATAAGTTGAAGTGGTTAGATTCTGTAGTTGGTTTTTTGCGGAACGTTAGGTCTGAAATTAAAAAGGTAAGCTGGCCTTCTCAATCCGAAGTAGTAACGATGACTGTTCTTATTCTCGGAATGGTCATCCTGTTATCAGCCTATATCGGTGGTATAGACTTAGTTTATAAGAACGTCATCCAGCAAATCTTATCCTTGTAACAACCGCTTGAACTTTCTCAATCGGTATAATAATTTATTCTCTCATTCAAATGGGGAGCAAGTGGTGAATTATGAAAAAATGGTACGCCATCCAAACCTATGCAGGGTCAGAGCTTAAGGTAAAAGAAGAGATAGAAAGACGAATAGAAAACCGGGGTTTGGAGGATAGTGTAGAAACCTTTAAACAGAATGGAAAGCGCCAGTATTGCGTGGTTCCTATAGAGGAAGTTATTACCTCCAGGAGCCGGCGAGGAAAATCCAATGAATACAGGATTCCCTATAGCTATGATCTTCTGGTTGAACCTAACCAGAGACTGGAAAGGGGAGAATCGATAGCTCGGAAACAGCCCAAACATCTGGATTGGGATTGCATGGTTTCCGAGGTCGAGACGCTTCAGAGGGTTATAGTTGAAATGACGAATAGAACCGAGGAGACCTACCTGATTCCTACGGACAAGAGAATCCGAAGGGATATCCGCAAGGGAGAAAAGATTAGATCCGGCGTGCCATTAACTTCCGATAAGGAGGAAAAGTTTGTCGTAAATGTAAAAGGGAAAATAGCGCTCCGGGATCGGGTAAAACGGATAGAATTCATTCTGGAAGACGGGTCAGAAGAGGAAAAGATAATCCCCGAACGCTACCTGGTAAACGTAAAAGAGGGTGAAGAGTTCGAAGAAGGGAACAAAATTGAGAAAGAAGACGTGATGGATTCCAGGTCGTCCGGAATGGTCAAGGTAAAGGAATACAAGGATAAACGCGTTGTAACCGTACAACCTGTTGAAAAACGAAGACTCTTTCCCGGTTACGTCTTTATGAAGATGGATCTGCCGGAAGAAGAGATGATCGATCTCGTCGACGATATAAGAGGAGCGGTAAGGTTTGTAGGATCCCGATATCACCCAATTCCCATACGTGGCAAGGAAATGAAGGTGGTAAAGAGGCTTGCCGGACTTATTGAAGCACCTACTGCACCAAGTACTCCTCGAATAGAAGTTGATTTCGACGTTGGCGAGGTAGTTGAGATAATTGAAGGTCCTTTCGCCGACTTTACCGGCGAGATTACGGCGATCGACAAAGAAGCGGAAGAAGTGACCGTAAATGTAAAGATATTCGGACGAGAAACACCTGTGGATATAGGTTTTGAAGGAATAGAAAAGATATAAAGCCGATAGATAATCAATGGAGAGATCGATTGTGGTAAATACTTTTCGTTCAGAGCTTAAAACTATTAACCGGAAAAATTTAGGCGTATAAAGTTTGTAAGAGTTGTAGTAATTTATTTCCGTTTATACCTCAATAAGGATTGAGGAAAATGAACAAGTTTAGGAGGGAGGAATTATGGCAAAGCGTGTAGAAACTACGTTAAAGCTTCAGATACCCGCCGGACAAGCTGATCCTTCACCCCCGGTTGGACCCGCTCTTGGTGAGCACAAAGTAAATATCATGGATTTCTGTAACCAGTTTAATTCTGCCACGAGCGACAAGGAGCCAGGGGTGCTTATTCCGGTAGATATCACCATCTACACGGATAAGAGTTTTGACTTCGAGGTCAAGGAACCCCCCGCATCGGAGTTAATTAAAAAGGCAGCTGGTATTGAGAGTGGTTCGGGCGAACCCAATATGAATAAAGTAGGCAAAATTACTAAAGAGCAACTCGAGCGGGTTGCCAAGAAAAAGTTGCCCGATTTAAATACTTACAAGCTGGAATCCGCCAAGAAAGTTATTGCAGGGACAGCGGAAAGTATGGGGGTAGAGGTGGTCGAATCGTGAATAGGAGATACGAGGCAGTAGCGGATAAGGTAGACTTTGAGAATATTTATTCCCTTGACGAGGGACTGGAACTCGTAAAAGACACTGCCACAGCTGATTTTGACGAGACGGTCGAAGTCGCGTTCAACATGGGTGTAAACCCTTCGCAAAATATGGTTCGCGGAAGCACAGTTCTCCCAAATGGAACTGGGAAGGAAGTTGAGGTTCTAGCTTTTGCACAGGGGGAGGCCAGGCGAGAAGCGGAAGAAGCAGGGGCTGACTACCTGGGAGACGAAGAGACGGTAGAAAAGATTGAGGATGGCTGGCTGGAGTTCGACGAAGTCGTTTCTACGCCGGACATGATGAGCGTGATAGGTAGATTGGGTCGAATTCTTGGTCCCAGAGGGATGATGCCTTCGCCCAAATCCAACACGGTTTCCGAGGAGATCGGAGATGCGGTATCGAGGCTGAAAAAAGGTCAGGTGGAGTTCAGGACGGACGATCACGGAGTGATTCACGTACCAATAGGTAAGGATTCATTTTCAACTCCGGATTTGCGAGAAAATCTTATAGAACTGGCCAAATCCATCTACGATCAGAGACCTGAAGACGGTGTTCAGGATAGATACGTTCAGAAAGTAACCGTCTCCTCGACAATGGGTCCTGGATTAAAGCTATCCGTTGACGAGTTGAGGGACAGGGTCTACGAGCAAAAAGTCTGAATAAACCTGGAACATAAATAGGGCACGATTCGATCGGTATTTCAGCCTTAAGGAGTGAAAAATGGTTACGGAAGCTAAAGAAAAAGAAGTAGAAGAACTTAAAGATAAGTTTGAGAGAGCCGAAAGTGTAGTATTGTCTGATTATCGAGGTATCTCGGCGAACGATATGGTTGAACTGCGGGAATCTTTTACTAAGGAGGGAATTGAGTACAGGGTAGTTAAGAACACTCTTGCCTCAATTGCCGCCGAAGAGGCAGGCCTGGATGAATTGCCCGACCTGCTGGACGGCCCGATCGCCGTGGCTGTTGGTTACGGCGACCCGGTTTTGCCGTTCAAGATTACCTCTGATACCGAGGGCAAGTACGACGATTTTTCTGTTAAAGGCGGCGTGATAGAAGGAGATTTGGTTCTTCCTGACGAAGTCGAAGCCATATCTGAGCTGTCTTCGAAAGAGGAACTGCTGTCAAGCTTCGCCGCTGGATTAAAATCACCTGTTCGAAAGCTAGCTTTGCTATTAAAAGCCAAGGTAAAAGATCTTACCGTCGTTTTGGATCAAGTGATTGAAGAGAAAGGAGAGTAGTCTTACCAAGTTATAGTTTTTTGAATTTCTTACAAGCAACACAGGAGGTCTATTATGGACACTGAAGAAATAGTTGAATCAGTTGGCAATATGACGATTAAGGAACTGACGGAGCTAGTCGAAGCAATCGAAGAAGAATTTGACGTTTCTGCCGATGCAGCCGCTCCGGTAGCAGCTGCTCCTCAAGGAGGAGCAGGTGGGGATGGAGAGGAATCCGGTGAACCAGACACTATAGATTTAGTTCTCACAAATACTGGACAGAAGAAAATAAAGGTTATCAAGGAACTTAAGGACATTACCGGTAAAGGCCTGAAAGAATGCAAGTCTCTGGTAGACGAACTGCCAGAACCTGTTCAGGAAGGACTGGACGAGGAAGAAGCACAAAACTTAAAGGAACAGTTAGAGGAATTAGGTGCGGAAGTAGAGCTTAGATAATCAATCAATAATCAATCAATAAGAAGGGTAGTAACTTGTTGTTTTTTTGCTTGTCTTGTCCTAGGAGGGATACAGGGTGAGGGAAAGAAAGGATTAT
>CAZYPS010000011.1:0-31953 GCA_964649445.1 uncultured Thermotogae bacterium
GTAACCCTGGTGGAGTTAAATGAAGCCTCGATCCAATCTTTCGCAGCCAGTCCGACGATGACGATAGGGACCGTTGCGATTATCAGGTTAACCAGATAACTTCTTTCCTCTTTTGAGCCATTAAACGGGGAGAATACTATATCCCGGATCCTTTTCCGGAAGAGAAATAATACGCTCAGTAAAGTGCCGAAGTGGAGCAAGGCACTCAATAAGGTTCGAGGACCCTCCATTCCGAAGATCTCCTGGAAGATGACAAGGTGACCGGAACTACTTATCGGGAGAAATTCAGTCAATCCCTGAATGAATCCCAGTGCTGCGTAGCGAAACACGGTAATCTACGTTCGGGCGAGTTCGGCAACTCGTGAGAGTCGCTCGGTTACCTGGTCCTTTTCCACCAATTCCATTGTAACGAATAATCCAGGTGAAACTTCTCTACCCGTCAGCGCTACACGGGTGACTTGAGCGATATCCCCCAGTCCTTTGTTCTTCGAGGCCAGAAAGCTTCGCGTGACTTCCTCCAGCTTTTCTGGTTCGAAGTTTTCTTCAGGTATTTCTTCCAGACTTGAGGCCAGCTTACCTACAAGCTCACCGTTTTCTTCGGTCAGGTGATCTTCAATCGGAGTATCGTCGTAATCAATTTCCCGAGCGAACACAAAATCACTGGATTTTGCCAGCTGTCGGAGCGTTTTATTCCTTTCCCGGAGGTGGTCCGTCAGCTTGATTAACCGGGTTTTATCAAGTTTGCTAAGCTGGTCCTCCGTAATCGAAGTTTCTTCCAGCAGGAACTTGTTTAAGGAACTCGCTAGTTCCTTCGGGTCTTTGCGCTTCATCCATTGATGGTTGATCCAGAGGAGCTTTTCTTCGTCGAAGACCGCTGAGCTTTCCCCAACGTCGTCCAGGGAGAAGTAGTCGATCAATTCCTTTTTGGAAAAAATTTCCTGATCTCCGTGAGACCACCCCAGTCTGGCCAGGAAGTTCATAAGGCCCTCGGGAAGAATTCCTTTTTCCCTGTAGCTCAGTACCGACGTAGCCCCGTGTCGTTTGCTCAATCTTTTGTGGTCTTCTCCCAGGATCATCGGGAAATGGGCGAATTTTGGAGGCTCTACTCCCAGAGCTTCGTAAATCAAGATTTGCTTCGGAGTATTGTTCAGGTGGTCGTCACCCCGCATAACGTGGCTTATCTCCATCTCCGTGTCGTCGGCCGCACAGGCAAAATTATAGGTAAACGTCCCGTCTGATCGCCTGATAACGAAGTCCTTTAAGTCCTCTGTCTCGTAATTGACCTTTCCGAGCACAAGATCCTCAACAAGGACCGATTCGTTGTCAGGGATTCGAAACCAGAGCGCGCCTTCTTTTTCGTAGACACTGTCCTTTTTCAAAAGCCGTTCGGCTTTTTCCTCGTAGTTCCCGGACCTCTCGGTCTGACGATAATATTCGTCCCAGGTGAGCTCCATCCAGGAGAGGGACTCTTTTATCTGGTTTATAGAATCTTCGGTTGATCTGGTCTGGTCGGTATCCTCGATTCGTAGGATAAAGTCCCCGTCTTCACCTCTTACGAATAACCAGTTGAATAAAGCTGTTCTTGCTCCGCCTACGTGGAGGTGACCGGTGGGCGAAGGGGCAAATCTTACTCTAGTTGTCATATCTTCTACTCCCTTAAATTATTCTTCGTTTTCAGTAAGTCTGTCTTTAATTCCTTCCGCGGCAATCATTCCGGTTATGGCCGAGTAGACTATCCCTCGCGAGTGTCCCGACGCGTCTCCGGCAACGTAGAACCCGTCAAGCTTCGTCTCCAGGTCTCTGGTTACTTCGTACTTCGTGTCGTAAAATTTTATTTCCGGTGCGTAGAGTAAGGTGTTGTCGGATGTAACTCCCTCAATAATGTTGTTCAATCTATCCAGACCTTCCATCAGGTTTACGGTAACCCTATCCGGAAGAGCCATCGATATGTCCCCTGGTGTGTGGTCGGACAGGGTCGGACTGTAAGGTACGCGGCTGATCCTCTTTTTCGTCGATCTCCGTCCGTTCTGTAGGTCCTTTATTCGCTGAAGTATTGGCTTGCCACCACCCAACGTATTGGCGAGCTTCGCTATCGATCTCCCGTATTCGGTCGTGTCCTCGATAGGATCGGTCAGCTTTATCCTTGAGAGGAGAGCGAAGTTAGTGACGTCCGATTCGTTCGAGTTCTCGGCGTGGCCATTGATCAAAGTAAAGTCCTCGTAAGGTTCCTTAACTACGTAGCCTCGAGGGTTCGTGCAGAATGTCCGAACCATATCGTCGTAGGTTTCCGTTCTCAACCGAAATTTGGCGTCGTACATCACTTCTTCGATTGGCTGGTATATTTCGGCCGGAAATTCAACTCTAATTCCGACGTCTATCGGACCGTACTTGGTCTGGATGCCCAGGGAATGGGCGACTTCTCTCAACCAGTAGGCTCCAGACCGTCCTGGTGCGGCTATAACGTAGGGTGCCACGTAGTCCTCCCCGTTGGTAGATAAAGTGTATTCGTCGCCGTCGTAAGAGATTTCTTCTACTTTGGTCTCTAAAGCAACTTCCACCCCATTCTCTTTAAGGTGATGGTAGAAATTATCGATTACCTCGCGGATCTTCTTGGTCCCGATATGTCTCTGTTTGCCAGGGATAAATTCGATACCGAACTTTCCGGCTTTTTGCCTGAGTTTCTGAAGTCCTGATTCCGATTCACCTGAGTAAGTGCTTCCCCCGCCGAAGTCCGCAAATAACTGGTCTATTTCGTCGATATAGGGCACGAGTTCTTCGCCTTTTCTGTTGAATGTGGTGGGGTCACCGCCGATATTAGGGGTTAAGTTGAGCTTCCCGTCAGAGAAGGCCCCGGCTCCCCCGACTCCGTAAGTTATACTTTCCCGTTCCTGAGGTGCTTTACCTCTTTCCAGGACAGTTATGTCCAGACCTTTCCCGATAAATTTGCTGGCTCCAAATAAACCGGCTGGACCGGCACCTACCAGCAATACGTCCCGTCGTTTCATGATTTAATACTCCTTTTTTCTTCTGATTTAGACCTCGTTCTTTCGGACTGGAACAGCTCCTGAATTTCCTCTATAACGAGGCTGGGTTTTGCTCCCTCGACCTCGGTATCTTCTTCCCCGGACTTTTTCCAGGCCACCGGTATTCCGGCGTTATTGGCTCCGAGTACGTCGTATTCGAGCGAGTTCCCTACGTAAATCGTTTCCTCGGGACCACAATTTAACCTGTCCAAGGTTATGTAAAAAATTCTGGGGTCGGGTTTGGCGAGGTTGTGTTCCCCGCTAACTATGATTGCGTCGAACCAATCTTCGATTCCCAGAACCTCAATTTTCCTTCGCTGGAGGTTTGATGGGCCGTTGGTCAGTAACCCCAGTTTGAATTTCCCCGATAAACTTTTGAATGCCTCCGATACGCCGGGGTATAGAGACAGGGAATTCTCCCTGATGTGAGCGAATTTCCGACCGAGCTCGATAATTTCCTCTTCGCTATAATTTTGGTCTTTCAGCAGGTTCCAGAATATCCGCGTTCTGTACTCCATTTCCGGTTGGCCGATTTCGCCGTCGATCGCTCTGTCGAATTCGAGGCCAAACCCGTCCTGGTAATCCTCGGGTGTGAAGGGTAGTTCGTCGGTATCTTCCCTGTCAAAGGTCTCCAGCAATCCTTCCTTCAGATCCGTTTTATAAGTACACAGAGTATCGTCCAGGTCAAATATCAACGTCGTTAAGGCTTTTATTTTTGCCATCTGCCGTTTAAATCTCCTTTTCTAGTTCTAGTTTTTTGTCTTCCTGGTAATTGGTAACGTGATAAAAATCGCACTCAACCAAAGATTACGAAAACCTAAAATCATCTTCGATTATAGGAATTTTAAGCGGGATGAAGTCTTTTTCGATCAACTATATTATTGAGTCAGCCCTTAAGAGAAAGTTATTGACTGGATTAAACCGGATGCGTTCTTCGTCCGGTTGCCTCGCAACCTTTAACTCCTGTAATTTGATATCATCCAACCAATATAAGATAGTATGGGGGTAGAAGTTATCCGTCAACCATCAAAGGTGACTAGGTATGAAAATTATCAGCGGTGAAAAAAAGGGTTATAAAATTTTTGGTCCGGGTCCGGAAGAAATTAGGCCCATGCGACATTCCGTCAGGAAAGCCTTCTTCGACATTCTTCAAAACGTGATAGAGGACAGTAATTTTCTTGACCTTTTCGCGGGAACCGGTAGTGTTGGGCTCGAGGCACTCTCCCGGGGTGCCAACCATGCTACTTTCGTGGACAACCTGTCGAAATCCGGGGAACTCATAGGAAAGAGTATAGATAAACTTGGCTATCAGCACGAGACCACTCTGGATAAAATGGAAGTATCTGTCGCTATCGATAAGTACGTTCGGAGGGATAGAAGGTTCGATATTATCTTCCTCGGTCCGCCCTACGAGAGAGGTTTATCGAAAAGAACTTTAAATCAGTTGAAGGAGACGTCTCTCGTTAGGCTGTGGGGAATTGTGGGGGTAGAGGTGTTCTTTAAGACCGATTTGAGCGAAGAATATGGAAAACTGAAAAAAATAGACTCACGTGAGTACGGCCAGTCCAAACTGGTCATTTATCGCCGTAAACCTGCAAACGAGAGTTGAATCGTGCTATCCGATTGGGAATTTTCCTTTCTTGATATTTTGTTCCAACTCTAACGCGGGCTACTATCACTTTTTACCAGTACTGGCCGAGAACGCCCAGGACTTGTCCTGCCGTGAATCCGCTGGCTAGCTCTCAATATGTGGCACACAGAAGGCAATTCGCCGTGCGCATTCGCATTTAGGCCGGTCATAAACGTATAAAGTCAGTTCAGGATTGACTGTAATGGTGCGAGGACACTTTCGTAAAAATCAAGGTACCTGGATAAATGATCCCTAGCCAAACCCGTACCTTTGGTCGGGATTCCAGACTTCCACTAAAAATTAATTGTAATCCCTCAATGACTGATCACCCTGGAACCCCCGCAGGGCGGAGTATTTACCTGTTACGGTTACTCTAATTCAACTTCCTTCCCAATATAAACGGCTACATTTTCCGGTCATAGGTCGAAATGATCTTTGCAAAACTGATTAATTATTAGTTCCCGGGATTATTAGAATTTCCAATAAGATTTGACAATTCTAGCCGGGAGTGTTATACTACAGCTACACACTCAAACGGGCGGAAATCCAGTTGACAACTGGATTATGATGGTCTGTATTTGTGTATAATTACAAGTATTTAATTTAAGTTCAGGCTAGTTTTTTAATTTATTTTACTTTTATATACCAAAAGGAGGTATATTTTACAATGAAATGGGGCAAAAATTCTAAAAAAGCTGCTGAAAAACTTACTGAAACCTTTGCCAATTTCTTTGGTGCAAAAGGACTGTCAATTCTTCTTGGCGTAACTACTTTTGCACTATTAGTTAGTGCTATAAGTAAGTGGACTTAGTTTTTTTCGTGCTAAGCTAAGTAGCTTGGCCTGTTTTTGGTTGGAGTGACTGGTTTTTATCTTTTTGAAAAGGGGGTGATGTAATTATATAATCAAACATCTTTGAGAGTTAACCTAATAAATTTGAGGTAGTATCTCGTTGTCTCTGAAAGCTAAGTTATTTTACTGGCTAACTCTATTATCCGGGTTAGCGGTTACATATTGGTATTTGCCTCAGTTTGAGCATAAGGCCTCAAATCTGGCTATAATTGGGTTTCTAGCGGTATTTGCTTTCTTCTCTGAGATTTACGAGATTGAAATACTACCGGATCATAGTATTTCTGTCTCGACCGCAATATACTTGAGCCTAGTTTATATTGGCGGTGCCCCTTTGGCCATAGCGGTATCGTTACCCTCGATTTTTCTATCAGAAGTATTACAGAGAGGGGTGTTGTTTGTTGAAGATGTATCATTTGTAGTACCTCTGCGGAAGATATTTTTTAATACTTCTCAGGCCTTAGTTTCTTTAGCGGTTTCCTCTGTAGTTTTTGAAGTAGTTGGTGGGCATTCTCCTCCGTTTAACCTCGCCTATGATTACCTCCCGCCCGTCCTGGCCTTTTTTGCGTTTATGATTGTCAATATATCCTTTGTTTCTGGGATTATTTCGCTGACCGAGGGAGAGAGTTTTTTCTATCAAATAAAAGTCAATTTTCGCGATCTCCCGGTTCAGTACCTATCTTTGAGTATAATTTCTATTTTGATCGCTATTACCTACGTTGTTTCACCATGGAACGTCTTTTTGGTAGTTATTTTACTACTTCTAGCCAATACTTCAGTGCGAAGTTACATTAAGCTAAAAAAAGAAGCCAGGCAAGCTTTCGAAAATATGATGGATCTTCTAGAAAAGCGTGACCCCTATACTCACGATCATTCCGAATCCGTTGGCGAATTGACCAGGGCGATTGCCGAGGAGCTAAGGATTCATCCCGAACGAAAGGAAAACCTGGTTTCCGCTGCCCGGGTTCACGACATCGGGAAGCTAGGTATTCCGGATAAGGTGTTGCTTAAAAAGGGAAACTTAACTGAAAGGGAATGGGAAACTATGGAAGAGCATCCTGTTATTAGCGCTGATATTTTGAGCAATCTGACAATCTATGAGAGTTTTGTTGATGTGGTAAGGCATGAACACGAGCGCTGGGACGGAAGCGGTTATCCGGCAGGATTGGAAGGGGAAGATATACCGCTTGGCTCCAGGATAGTAGCTGTAGCTGACGTATGGGACGCATTGAGGACGGAACGACCCTATAGGAGAGCACTTCCGAAGGAGGAAGCAATTGACGAAATTAAGAAGATGTCAGGAGTCAAGCTCGATCCCGAGGTCGTTGATGCATTGCTCTCAATAGTAAAAGTGGACTCAGAGGAAAAAACTTAATGTTATTATTGTGGGGAGTCATTATTGGTGTAGCTGTCGGGGTGCTCAAAGGGGGCAGTATCGCGAACCTCGAGAAGTTAGGGGTCAAGCATTTGTGGTTGGTCGGGCTGGCGCTAGTAATTCAGTTGCTCATCTTCCCCCTCGCCTCAGGCGAACCGCTCATATCATTCGGAACGGAATTATTCCATCTTGGCTCTTACTTTATTCTATTAGTTTTTATCCTTTTAAACTGGCGTGTCTGGCAAATTCCATTTATGGCTCTGGGGATGGCTTTGAATTTACTAGTGATTTGGGTTAACGGCGGTTTTATGCCCGCCTCCGTGGAAAGTCTTACCCGGGCAGGTGAGACCGAGGTTGCAAATAGTTTGCTTGAGAATGGAACTTATGGTAATGTAATAGAAATGTCCCATTCTACGGCTTTAGATTTTCTGGGAGATTGGTTGTATCTACCAAATTGGTTTCCTTTTTCTACCGCGTTTAGCCTCGGCGATACTGTAATTGCTATTGGCCTAATACTATTTTTTGGCTGGGGGATGGTGAGTGAGACGAAAGGGACCTAAAACCAATACAAAGAGGGCCAGGTTTCCCTTGCCCATGCTGACTCGAACAGCGACCTTGACCGGTCTGGGAAAAATTGACGCTTCCAAGGAGGCTGAGGAGCGCTACAAACCCTGGACCGTCGGGCTATGAACCCTAATCTATGGTTGACACCATGTCGCGGACTTCCCGGCGCCGCATCCGGGCTTTTACCCTCTTCAAGTTATGCGGCGTTCGATATCTTATTTAGATATTACCAAGTAATTATAAATATTTTGTTAAATTTCTAAAGTAGTTTATAAAACTCTCCTAAAAAATAAAGAAACTTTTAAACTATATTCCTAGAAGCCTATTATCATAATTTCGACAGATTATAATTGATAGTAACTATTTGTTCAAGGAGGGAAGAGGTGGGTTTTCCCTATAGTTCGAAGACTGTGACGCCTTCACCGCCCTCGGATGGCGGGGGACCGTAACACTTTTTTATCAGGTTAGAAGATCTCAGATGGTCTCGGATGTTTCGTCTAAGGGTGCCTGACCCTTTACCGTGCAGTACCCGGCCTTTCGACCTTTCAGATCTAATAAGTCGATCTACGTATTTATCCACTTCTCTGATGGCTTCTCTGACGGTCATTCCTCTTACGTTTAACTCAAATCCCACAGGACCAGAAGATTTGCTATAATTTACGCTACTTCCGGACTTTTCGTTCTGTTTCCTTTCCTTCTCGGGAGGTTTGTCGAGGTCGGAAAGTTCGGTGGTAAGTTTCATTCCGTTTACCGAGACTTCTATTTCCTCTTCTCCTTTAACTCTTACAATTTTACCCGATTGTCCGGTGCTTTTAATTAATACCGGTTGACCCGGCTTCAGTTCTTCCAGTTTTAGAGAAGGTTTCTTTCCCTCGTCACGAAGCGCTTCTTTTCCGGCTTCTATCTTTTCTTCCAGCTCTTTTACGTTTTTTAACGCTTCTCTGGCGCCTTCCTCATCTGCATTGCGTGCGCTGGATATCGCCTTTTCGATCTCTCTTTTCGCTTTTTCAATAAATTTGTCCAGGTCCCTCAATTCTGACCTCAGGGCGTTTTTCTGGTCGGATTGCAGCTTATCCAATTTCTCGTCGTACTTTTGCTTGACCTCTTTGGCTTTTGAGAGCTTTTCGTCTATCTCCTTTCCTTTCTTTCTTATCTTCCGTTTTTCCTGGACCAGGTCCTTGATAATGTTTTCAGCCTGAATTTTTCCTTCGTCCAGAAATTCTTCCGCCTGGGAGATTATTTCGTCCCCTAAACCCAGCCGCGAGGCAATTATGAACGCGTTACTCTTGCCGGGGACCCCTTCGAGGATATGGTAGGTTGGAACGAGTTCTTCGGGATCGAAATCCACTGAAAAGGTCGCGAGCTTGGGGTGGTTAAAGGAGAAATTCTTTATTGCGGTAAAGTGAGTTGTGACGGCGAACCTGGTATCGGCTTCCAGTAAAGTCTCGAGTATTGATAGTCCGAGAGCCGCTCCCTCTTCTGGGTCGGTTCCCGCTCCTAGTTCGTCCAGCAACACGAGACTTTCCGAATCCATTTCCTCAAATATTCCTACTATGTTGCTCATGTGAGAAGAAAACGTGGAAAGACTCTGCTCTATACTTTGCTCGTCGCCGATGTCGCTAAAGACGTGGTGATATATCTCTACTCGGGAGTCCTGGTGGGCGGGAATCGGAATGCCGGACTGGATCATGAGCGAAAACAAACCGATTGTCTTAAGAGTGACCGTCTTGCCTCCTGTGTTCGGACCAGTTATCGTTGCGCCCTTTTCAGTTCGACCGAATTTTATCGTGATAGGAACGACCTCGTCCTGGTCCAGTAAGGGATGGCGGGCGTCGATCAGAGCGATACCGTCATCGTCGGTAAGTTTTGGTGTTGAACAGGATCTATCCTGGGAAAACCTTGCTCTGGCGTAAATTGAATCCAGTTCCCCCAGTATCTTCTGGTTCTGGCTTAATTCCCACTTATGGTTTTTAAATAGTTCAGTTAGTTCTCGCCTGATCTTCTTTTTTTCCTCGAGTATTTCCGAGGTAAGATCCTTAAGCTTGTTATTTAGTTTGACTGCGGAAGACGGTTCGGCAAACAGAGTCTTGCCGGAATTCGAACTCCCGTGGATTACGCAATCCACCCGATCTTTTGCCGAGCTTCTCAGCGGTACGACCAGGCGGTTCGATTTTTGCACGACCACTCTATCCTGGATCAGGTTCTTATGGTTTTCCAGAAAACCTTCCAGCTTTTCCTTGATCTCGGATTCGATCTCCCGTTTTTCTTTGAGTAGATCGAATAACCTGGGTGTGGCGGTGTCCCGTATCTCTCCTCTCCGGTCTATTTTTGATTTGATCTCCTTTTGCAGGTCTTCCAGAGGGTGAATATTTTCCGCGAGTTTTGAAAGATAAGTGGTTTCACTCGACGGTTGGTCAAGTATATACTCTCTTGCCTCCTGGCCGACTTCCAGGGTTCCGTTTATTTCGAGAAAATCGGTTGCCTCCAGGGGAGGATGTTCCTCGGCCTGTTTTATTAAAGGCTTGAAGCCGGAAATCTCACCTAACTGAAAAGGTTCCGGTTTTTCTAATAATCCGAGGCATTCCTCGACCTTTGAAAGTTGCTTTTCTATCCCTTCCCGGTCGGAACTCGGAGTTAATTCCTCGACCCTTTTAGCACCGAGCGAAGATACAGAAAAATCCCTGACTATATTCTTTAGCTTTTCGAATTCTAGATCTCGGTACGTTCGCTCGTTTGTTACGTCGTCAGTCATTTTGTTTCCTCGTTAAGTTCGGTCGATCTGCCGGAGTCCCTTCGTATTTGAGAAAGCCTTTGAAGCGGCCGATTTTAGTCACCCCATTCCAGGATTTTTAGACCGACTTCTGCAGTTCCCGAATCGATAATTTCCAGTTTTTCGGCAGCTCGGCGAGAGAGGTCAATTATCCTGCCCTTTATAAACGGACCCCGGTCATTAATTCTTACTACTACCTCGTTTCCGGATGAGAGATCTACGACTTTGACTCTTGTATTGAACGGCAGGCTTTTATGGGCGGCAGTTAATTCGTTCATGTCGAAAATTTCCCCGTTTGCGGTTGGATTGCCCTGAAAGTTTGGTCCGTACCAGCTGGCGGTTCCAGTCTGGTAATATCCGCTTCCAGGACCGCTCATAAACCCTATGATGACCCCTGCCGCGATGAGTGAAACTCCAAGAAGCAAGTATACTTTTGACATTAGCTCCTCCGTCAAGTTCCAGTGCGGTCGTACCCGCCGGTCGATATTATCTCAAGTGATCTCCCTGGCGAGTAAATCGCCACATTGTTCCCGGACATCGCGAAATTGTCCCGAAAGATCCAGCGAAAACGGGTATGTTCTGTTTCTTCGGAGACTTAAAAATTAGTCGCCAGTTTATTATGATCCTATGAGGTTTTCAAGGTAATCCTCTATTTCGTCCAGACCGTAGATCGTCCTGCCAACCTCGTAGTCCTCGAGCCAGGCTTCCTTTACCGTCTCGTCCCTTCGAACTTCAACGTCTTCTATTCCCAGACTGGAAAGCATCGTCTCAGCCTCACTCTCTATCTGTTTATTCTTTACTCGAAACAAAAACCTCTGTAAACCCAATTCAATTCACCCCTAAATCATCTCTATAACGAAAGTTCCCGGATCAATCGGGAAACAAACAGTATTATATTTATCTACGTAGAATGATAAGATTAAAAAGTTGTCGGGTAAAGGCTATTGGTATAATTATAATTCTGTTCTTTCAATACCTCCGTACTTTGATTGATTAGTCCGGTTAACTCCACCCCTCTTACCGGGACTTTTAACATTAAATCTTGCTTTATAGACTAAATCCCGACAGCCAGGTAAAAGATGACGGGTAAGAGGAAGAGAAAATGAAATTATTCGAATTCCAGCTGGTCCCGAGCTGATTCCAGTACTGAGTGAAAATCCCGAAAGTCCTCCACCGGCATACTTACACTGGCGTACCCGTACTGAAATATTACCTCGTTCGTTTCGTCGTCAAGCCATACGGCAATTGGCGTTTCGGACTCTGTAGTTCCTTCAGCGAGGTCCTCGATGCTGATAGCGATCACCTCCTATATGAATTTCAAGATAAAGTGAAAATAGAAATAGAAGACGGGCACTGCGAATAGCAGGCCATCGATCCTATCCAGCAAGCCTCCATGGCCAGGAAAAACCCTTCCCGAATCCTTTTGGCCTGCCAGTCTCTTAAACCAGGACTCAGTGAGGTCACCGAGTTGAGTGGCGGATCCTACCAGCACCGCTAATACACCAATGTGTGGTAACCACTTTAAATATGGGACCCAGATAGGAGAAAGCGACGCTCCAAGGAATCCGACAATCAACCCCCCGGCGACCCCCTCGATCGTCTTGTTAGGACTAACCTCAGGAGCCAGTTTTTGACTCCCGAAAAATCTACCTGCGATATAAGCTCCCGAGTCGTAGCCCCAGACTATTAGTAAAAGGTTTACGGCGTGGATGATACCACTTTCTGCAAGGTAGATGAGGTAGAAGTAATGGAGCAATCCGGGTACGTAAATGAGGGCAAGAATTGCTGCTAGCACGGCCTTTACGTTTTCACGGCCGCCCCTGAGTCCAATATTATTAATTATTCCTGCTAACAAAGTGCTGATTCCTATTAGGT
Organism: uncultured Thermotogae bacterium; assembly: GCA_964649445.1. Taxonomy (GTDB): domain Bacteria; phylum Bipolaricaulota; class Bipolaricaulia; order M55B111; family M55B111; genus JAGXLP01. The sequence continues at coordinate 12,085 of CAZYPS010000011.1, forward strand.
TTCCGTATTTTGGCCCAAACAAGGAATATGCAAAAAGGGCGAGACCGGCCAGTATTGAAGTTGGGATTACTCTTATTTTTATCCCGTAGTCCCTGATTAAATCCGAGAACTCGGCAGTACCAATGACAGCAGAAACTGCGAGGAAAAGTCCAACAGCCCACGGGAAATTGTCTCGTTTAGCGAAAAAGAGTAGAGCTAGTACGCCCGGAGCTGCAATTATAGAGGTAATTATTCTCTTGGTTAGCGTGTTCACTGATCGTACTTCCCTTTTTCCACCCGCCCAAACCGCCGTTCCCTTTGCTGGAAGTCCGATATTGCATCAAGAAAGTTCTCCGGTTTGAACGAGGGCCAGAAGTCTTCCGTTATCCAGATTTCCGTATAAGCGAGTTGCCATAGCATGAAGTTGCTAATTCTTCTTTCTCCGCTCGTTCTTATCAGGAGATCCGGGTCCGGTACCTCGGAAGTGAAGAGGTGGGACTGGAAGTCTTTTTCATTAATTTCTTCGCTGGTCAGGTCTCCCTTTTTTACCCGAGAAGCTAATTTTTTTGCCGCCGACAGTATTTCCTGCCTCCCTCCGTAGTTGAGGGCCAGTATTAGCTGGAGTCCCTCATTGGTCGAAGTTTTTTTCATGGTTTTTCTTACGACTTGAGCGGTTCTATCGGGTAATCCGTCTAAATCTCCGATAATTCTAAGTTTTACGTCGTTTTTTAGCAGCTTGCCGCCTCGCTCCCCCAGGAGATCCTTTAATAACGACATGAGAAACTTGATCTCGCTTTCAGGCCGAGACCAGTTTTCCGTCGAAAACGTATAAAACGTGAGGTATTTTATCGGAAGGTTCTCCGCGATGAATTCTATCAGGTCCTCTGCCCGTTTCGTTCCTCGTTTATGGCCCTCCGTTCTTTCCAGGCCTTGATTGTGGGCCCATCTCCCGTTGCCATCGGGAATTATAGCCACATGGTCGGGGACTTCACCTTCCAAAATATTACCCAGCTTATCTTCAAGATTCACTTCCTATTGCCTCCCTCACTAGGTAAAGTGAGCCGGTTATACATATTAAATCTTCCGTATTTGACTCGCTTTTTGCAATTTCGATCGCTTTCAGAGGTAACTCGATTCCCCTATAATCAAGACCGATTTGGTCCGCCCATCTCTCTAATGCTTTTAACGGAGCGGCTCGGGGAAGGTCAAGTTCAGTCAGGAAAATTTCGTCAACGACGGATTGGAGAACAACCATCATCCCTTTAATATCTTTATCTTTCAGTGCGCTAAAAACGAGTCTAATTTTTGCTCCTTTCGGACGGAGCGGGAAATACCGTTCTAACTCTTCCCTCAGGACTCCCGCTGCGGCCTCGTTGTGGGCCCCGTCCACGAGAAGGTGAGGATTTTTTTCAAGCAACTGAAACCTGCCGGGCCAGCTGGCGTTCTTCAGGCCAGTAATTATCTGGCTGTTTCTCGGTGAAAATTCCGTCTCGTGGAGTTCGCCAAGAATCGTCAAACTGGTTCTGAGGTTTCTCTCCTGGTAAGTCCCCGCCAGCCCAATTTCCAGCGTTTCCTCTTCTAAACCCTCTACGGGTGATTTTTCCAATTCAAATCGGGAACTGGTCCAGTCGAAGTCCCGTATTTTGGTTTTAGTTTCTTCTTCTGCCCTTACAAGTTTGCATTTTCGGTTCTGACACTCTTCCCGAAAAATCCGGTCGGGAATGTTTTGCGAAGGCCCAATAACCAGCGGTTTATTTCGGTTCGCTATTCCCGCGAGTTCCCGGGCTATCTCTTCGATCGAATCACCAAGGATCTTCTGGTGTTCGAGATCAACCGAAGTAACTACCGATAGAACTGGTTTACCTACAGGGTTTGTGGCATCGTATCTGCCACCGAGACCCGCTTCTAGCAGGGCCAGGTCTACCTCTTCCCGGTCAAAGTACCACGCTGCCAGGGCGGTAACGGCTTCGAAGAAGCTCGGTTCGTTTCCCTTCCGTCTTAGTTTTCTTATTGGCTCGGCAATCTTTCCGGCTCCTTCGATAATTGAAGACTTATCTATCGGGGTGCAGTCGACAACTATCCTGTCGGAGAACCTTCTTAAAGGGGGAGAAAGAAATTCCCCCACCCTATGGGACTGGCTGGTTACCCCGGATAACATCGCAGCCACCGACCCCTTTCCGTTCGATCCCGCTATGTGGATCGAACGATAATTCCTATCGGGATTTCCTAGACCATCCAGGAGATATTTTATCCTCGCCAGACCAGGCTTTACGTCGTACTTGGGCAGACTATGAAATAACTCAAGTGCCTCGTCCAGGTTCTCTGTCAATTATCCTCCAGGGCGGCTAAATTGGTTTCCAGCCGTTCCTTCCTTGTCAGGAATTCTTCCTTCTTTTTCTTTTCTTTTGAAACTACTTCTTCCGGCGCCTTCTTCAGGAAGTCTTCATTATTTAATTTACGAAGCGTGGAATCCAGGTCGTCTTCTACTTCGGCTAGTTCGCTTTTGATTCTCTCCTTCTCCTGATCTATATCGATTAGCCCTTCCAGCGGAACCAAAACCTCTGATTCCTCAAGTACTCTCCTGGCACTGTTTTCCGGTCGTTCAAGATCGGCACCCGTAATTAGTTCGTCCACGTTCGCCAGTTCTTCGAAGTAAGTCAGGTTTTCTTCTGCCAGCTTGCCTAACTCCTCGTCTTCAGTGTCTATAAGAACCTTTATTCCCTTCCCGGTTGGAATGTTCATTTCGCCCCTAACATTCCTTATTGCTTTTATCATTTCCTGAAGTGCGGATAGTTTTTTCTCTGCTTCCTTATTTCTCATGCCCTCTTCGGGACTTGGAAAGTCCTGAACCATAAGGGCTTCCGGAGTCTTGGAGAGCTTGTCCCATATTTCTTCTGTTATAAAGGGGATGAAAGGGTGAAGAATAGTTAACGTCTTTTTCAATGTATAGCTCAAGACCTTCTTTGCCACCTCGCCATCTTCGTCGGAGTACAGCCTTGGTTTGATCAACTCCAGATACCAGTCACAGAAATCGTTCCAGACGAAGCTGTAGAGTTTTTTCGTCGCAGGCTTGAAGGAATAGTCCTTGAGGTTTTCTTCTACCTGATTGACCGTGTCTCTGTAACGACTCAGAATCCATTTGTCTTCCAGTTCAAGCTCCTCTTCGGATGGCAGATCTTGTCCTTCTTCCAGGTGGGGTAGGGCGAACCGGGCTGCGTTCCAGAGTTTGTTCAGGAAGTTCCGTTTGTCCTCGATCTCCCCTTCCGACAGCTTCATCCCTCGTCCTTTTGTAGTCGATGATGCCATGGCAAACCTGACCGAATCAGCCCCGTATTCTTCTTTCAACTCCAGGGGGTCGAGGATGTTTCCTTTGGAAGAACTCATCTTTTCCCCGTTTTCGTCCAGCACCAGAGGAGTAAGCAGTACCTGGTCAAACGGTACCTCGTCCATGAAATGAAGACTGGTCATAATCATCCGGGCAACCCAGAAAAAGATTATGTCAAACCCGGTGATGAGCAGATCAGTCGGAAAGAAGTAATCTAGGTCTTCTGTCTCTTCGGGCCATCCCATGACAGAGAAGGGCCAAAGTGCCGAACTGAACCAGGTATCCAGGACGTCGGTTTCTTGGGTTAACTCGGTACCCCCACAGGATGTACAGGTATCGGGTTCTTCTCTGCTTACTACAATTTCACTGCAGTTTTCGCAGTGCCAAGCGGGAATCCTGTGTCCCCACCAGAGCTGCCTGGAGATACACCAGTCCTGAATATTTTCCATCCATTCGAAATAGACCTTTTTCCACCTATCAGGAATCAGCTCTACTTCGTCTTCCCTTACTGCTTCTATTGCAGGTTTGGCCAGGTCTTCCATCTCGACGAACCATTGTTCGGAGACGCTGGGTTCGACAACGGTGTCACAGCGCTGACAGTGACCGACCGAATGTTCGTAGTCCTCTATTTCCTCTAGCAATCCGGCTTCATCGAGGTCTCTTACGATTTCTTTTCTTGCTTCGTACCGGTCCATTCCCTCGTATTTCCCTTCGAAGCTTATATTTGCGTCATCGTCTATTACGGAAATAGTTTCGAGGTCGTAAGTTTCCCCGATCTCGAAGTCCGTCGGGTCGTGGGCCGGAGTTACTTTGACTATTCCGGAGCCGAATTCTGGATCAACGGCGTCGTCCTCCACGACAGGTATCTCTCGTCCCACAAGTGGTAATACGGCCTTCTTACCGTCCAGTTCTTCCGAACGCTCGTCGTCCGGATGGATTGCCAGGGCAGTATCGCCGAGCATGGTTTCCGGACGAGTCGTTGCTACTGTCACGAATACGTCCGAGTTTTCCAGTTCATAGTTTATCCAGTACAGTTTGCCCTCTTCCTCCTCGTGTTCGACTTCTATGTCTGAAAGTGCCGTCGAACACCGGGGGCACCAGTTGATTATGTATTTGTCGCGATATATATAACCTTCTTCGTGAAGCTGGACGAATGCCTCCCTGACAGCCCGGGAAAGACCCTCGTCGAGAGTGAATCTTTCCCTGCTCCAGTCGGGTGAGGAACCCAGTGCTTTTAGCTGGTCCTTTATTTTCCCTCCGTATTCTTCCTTCCATTCCCAGACTCGGTCTACGAACTTTTCCCTTCCCAGGTCATGTCTGGTCTTGTTCTCTTCGGCGAGCTTCTTTTCGACGACGTTTTGAGTCGCTATTCCGGCGTGATCCATTCCCGGGAACCAGCAAGCCTCCTTGCCCTTCATCCGTTGATACCTTATGACGATGTCGTGGAGCGTAAACTGTAATGCGTGGCCCACATGGAGTTCACTTGTAACATTAGGGGGAGGAATTGCCATCGAAAAAGGTTCCTTATCTTCGTTTATTTCGGCACGAAAGTAGCCGTTTTCTTCCCAGTAATTGTAAATCTTATCCTCGACTTTTTCCGGTTCGTATCTTTTGGGTAATTCCATCTATATTTCTCACCTACCTTGCCAAATTATCCAAGAATTCCCCGGTGAATCTTCCGGGGAGGTATAAGTTGACTTTGTGAGGTTATATTAAAGGCTGAACTTCTTAACCTCGCATTGTTTTTTTTCGAATTCGAAACGACTCGGTCCGATTTCTTAACTTGGGGATTATGATATCAGTTTGCGTGGGTTCCATCAATGGTTGGGGGATATGAACTCAATTATTTACCCCCCCGTCGAACTGAGTTACCTAGTTCAAGTAACTACCCTATGCCACTTACCTGGCAACTGATCTAACCTTTTAATCTTGGACGTAGAGGAGATCCCGGCAGCCAGGTAAGTGGCATAGGGTATGTGGGGCATGTGGGCAAGATGGACTCTTAGCTCATTTTAGCCACTCTTTCAAAAATCGTGGAGGAGCTGAGATGGGTGAAAAGTTGGCGAGATATTTTAGTGTAGCCACTACTGTGAATATACTTCGGGTCTAAGACTATCCAGGAGGGGTAACCTTTTCCTTACTTCGTCTACTTTTTCAAGATCTAGCTCAACCGTTAAGGTTTCTTCCCCCGACCCGGCTTCGTTTAGTACTTCACCCCAGGGGTCGACCACAAGGGAGTGCCCGTAAGCTTTGTAGCTGCTTTCCCTGTTTCGGGCTGGTGATACCGCGACAACGAAAGTCTGGTTGTCGATTGCTCGAGTTCTTAACACGGGTTTCCAGTGCGCCGGCCCGGTAGTGGTATTAAAGGCTCCCGGGAGGAAAATTATTCTGCTTCCGGCTTTAGCCATACCGCGAAGGAGTTCGGGAAATCTGAGGTCATAGCAGATTGCGACGCCGATCGTTGCGGGTTTCGTATCCAGTACAGTTTGCTTGTTCCCCTTTTTCAGGTATTTCGACTCGTCAAATTGAATTTTCCCCGGGTAGTCGACCTGAAATAGGTGGATTTTCCGGTGGTTGCCAAGGATCTCCCCGTCAGGATCGAGTACGGGGCAAGTATTGTAAACCCTATCTCCTGACTTTTCCGGAATCGAACCTCCAATGACATAAAAGTCGTTGTCTGAAGCCAGGCGAGATAGGAAATCCGTCGTTGGCCCCGGTATTTCCTCGGCGTAATCATCGAATTTTTCCGCCTCGTAAGGGCAGTTAAACATTTCGGGCAGAACCAGGAAATCTATGTCACCTGTTTTCTCGTCTTCAACCAAATTTTCCACTTTTGCCAGGTTTTCCGACTTGTCCTCGGTTACTTTGGGCTGAAGGATCAGGATTTTCATTTCGACCTCCTATAATTCCTTTCCCTTCCCCCGGTTCGTTCGGGGATAAACGAGGTTATAGAACCCGTCCCGGATAACACCGGGCTAAAAAGCCAAGAAGGAGAAAACTCTCAGTTGTCGACTCTGTCGATTTAGCTTGGCACCGGTGAATTTTTTATGCGGATTTACTTCCAATAATTGGGTTTAGCTTTATGGGTTCGATCTTGTGACTGGAAACAAATCAACATGACCGCAACTTATGATACGAGGTTTTGAGCCTTGCCAACAGGGGTTATATTCTAATTTGGAGAAACAAGGTTGTAGAAAAGTCCTGAATTACTTACTTTCAAAGGAGGTTTTTGGTTCTGAAGATGATGGGTTTTTCGGTTTGGAAATTCTGGAGGGAGAGATGGTTACCTGGATTGCACTTGTGATATCGTTATTGTTGTTGCTGGTGATTTCGCAGAGGAATCTGGCCCTGGGAATGTTCATTGCCGCTACGGTTCTGGGGTTATCAACTCTTTCCCTGGAAAGGTTTTTCGGCCAGGTAGAGGTTACTTTCTCGGACCCCTCGGTGGTATCTCTCGCGGTGCTTGTCGGGATCATTGCAATGGTCGGAGGAGTCCTGGAAGAGAGCGGAGAGATGGAGAACCTGGTAAGAAACATGCGGATAGGGAAGCAGCCCTTTCTTGGAGCATCTCCTGCTCTTCTGGGAATGTTGCCCATGCCCGGAGGTGCACTTCTTTCCGCCCCGATGGTTGAAAGTAGCGGGGAGGAACTTTCGGGCGATACGAAGGCGGTCATCAACGTCTGGTTTCGGCACATATTGTTTATGATTTACCCTCTGGCTCCGGCTCTTATTGCCTCGGCCAAAATAGCCAACCTGAACGTGTACGATACTATTCCCTATTTGGCCCCTTTCTTCCTCGTTTCCGTATTAATAGGTTATTTCTTTCTGCTTCGGGAGACCGAAACGAGGATGCAGTACTCGGAGGATTTCTCACTTCGAGGGCTTTTTATCCCGCTGGGGGTAATACTGATGGCACCAATCGTTGATATAGTGCTGAAGACGCTTTTCAACCTCCCAGTTCCCGAATATTCGACCTTGATTGGCGTGGTCCTGAGTTTTTTTGTCGCGGTAATTGTTACCAATTACGGATTCGATGAACTGTTACAGGTAGCTAAGAAAATGAAGCCCTGGGAATTTACTTTGATAGTTCTGGGAATGTTTACCTTTCTCAACGTATTTAAAGTGTCGGGCGCCCCGAAAGTCATTGCTGACCTGAATTTCCCCCTGCCCGTTTTGCTTGTGGGCGTTGCTTTCTTTCTGGGTTTGGCTACGGGAAGGATACAGGCACCGGCATCGATAATCTTTCCCATATTTTTCGTGCGCCAGGGTGTTGAGGTTATGCCCCTGCTTGGATTTGCCATTGTTTATTTCAGTATTTTTATTGGTTACGCGATTTCGCCGATCCATCCCTGTGTTTCCGTCTCAATAGAGTACTTCGATACGTCAGTTATGGAATACTTCAAGAAAATTGTCCCGACCGCGGTAATTTCTCTCGTAATTGTCGGAGTGCTTTCGGTATTCGTCTTGTAGTGAGATGAGGTAATTTTTTGGTTAAGGGTTGGGCGGTGTTTTTAAATAAACCAAGTGACCCGAACCCTTGGGGCTGAATCAACTCGAATCTTCGAAAGCGTCTGAGGTCGTCGAAATCCCATCTGTCTATCAGGAGGGGAGATGAACAAACTCACCCGAAGTTTTTTTGCCCGAGATAGTGCTCGAGTTGCTCGGGACCTGCTGGGCAAGTTCCTGGTTCGCAAATATAAGTCTCACCTTCTAAAAGGAAGGATAGTTGAAACCGAGGCTTACTACGGTAAAGGAGATCCCCCTTCCCACGCTTCCTCTGGAAGGACAGGACGGAGTAAAATTATGTGGGAAAAGCCGGGGACTGCTTACGTATATCTTATTTACGGGGCTCACTTATTACTAAACGTAGTTACTGAATCGTCGGGTACCCCGGGAGCCGTCCTTTTCAGAGGCCTTGAACCACTGGAGGGGTTAGAAGTAATGAAATCCAACCGGGAGCAAACGGATATAGATAACTTAACCGACGGCCCGGGAAAACTGACTCGGGCGTTTGGTATAGGAAAAGGGCATAATGGAGAGGATTTGGTTCGGTCCGAGGAAATATGGTTGTTGGAGGAGGAAGCCGGCGGGGAATATGAGGTCGAGTCTTCCGGAAGAATTGGTGTGTCTCAGGGGAAGGAGGAGCAGTTGAGGTTCTACCTGGCGAATAACAGGTTTGTCTCCCTGTGAGGAAAACTCGGTTTTTCATCAGTGACGTCTGCTTTTTGCGTTATTAACTAGCCTCCTCCGCTTATTTGGTAACTGATTTAACCTTAAACCCCGGACGGAGGCAAAGTCTCGACCGCCAGATAGACGGGGGAGGGTTTGGGGTGACTGGTGTAAGGGTCGGTGGATTGCGCTTCCTTCCAACCAGTGATGGATAATGATAGAGTAAAAGTTACCGAGCCCATTCGAAAAATCAAAAAGGGCTATAGGCAGTAAAACCGCCTATAGCCCTTGTAGCATATCTAAAATCCTGCTTTCTCCCGTGGCTAACTAACTTCTACGTTAATGGCCTTCGGGCCCTTATCGCCTTCTTCCACGTCAAATTCTACTTCCTGGCCTTCTTCCAGGGATTTGTAGCCTTCCCCGGCAATTTCCGAATAATGTACGAAAGCGTCTTCGCCATCTTCCTGTTCGATGAAACCGTAACCTTTGTCGTCATCGAACCATTTGACGGTTCCGGTAGCCATATTTAGACCAACCCTCCCTGTCTGCCGAGATTTGACTGCCCCGGTTCACTTTAAACAAGGAGAGCTTTTACGCCCTCTGAAGAGTGAAACTTCAGGTCCAGCCATACTATCATCAAATCATCCTTCGTTCTGCGAGGTTGTGTCGTCTTGTACTATATAGTGGTGCAGACAATATAAAATAATTTTTTTTACCTTTCTTTTCAAGCTAAAGCCCCGGATTTAGAATTGGGGTTTTTGTCCACTTAGAGTTCCTTCTCCATCGAATCTATCACCGGTTCCAGGACGTTGAATAATTCAGCGGTAGCTTGAGCATCCCTGAGGCAGTACTTCCCTATTTCTTCTATCTTACCTTTCCTGTAAGCGGTGCCGACTTCCGGTCCGTCCATACCGGCCTTCGGGGATTCTATTCCGGCCTGCCGACACCAGAAATCCAGCGATTCGAGTCTCCTGGCGCCGAAGAAACTGACCACTTCGGCTAAATCGCAGTGCCTTGTAAAACTATACCGGTAGGGGGAAAAGCTTCTGGTTGGTTCTATATCCAGCAGCGCCGATCTCAACATCAAGAATGGACCATCGAAGGATCTCCCGTTGAAAGTAATTAACCGGCCCACTCCCTGGGATATATAACGCCAGAACTCCGACAGGATTTCTGTTTCGTTGCCCCTGTAGATCATAGCTTCTTCGGAAAATTCCGCCCACTCGGCGGGCTTATCGCCGTTGCCGGGTTTTTCAAGAAGCACGCCCCCTTTTTCTTCCTTTGGCCGCCACATACCAATAGAAATAATTCTCCCTGTGCCGGGTGAAAGAGATAGGCGGTTGATTACCTCCTCTTTGGTCGCCCCTTTCTTGCCCCTATTCAACAAATAAGACTGGACTTCTTTATCCATATCCTCCCATTCCAGCCCTACAGTCTCAATATCTATGGCCAGCGGAGACAGGCTCATATTTACCTCCTATAGACTTGCTTGAAAGCCTAACTCGATCTAAATTTTGAACTACTAAAGTAAGTTTAACTACCAACGTTTTGTCGAAACTAACCTGACCGATCGTGCGCCCGAGCCTCGCCCGGTTTCCTCAAAACGATGAAGCTATCTAAACCGGACCAGAGGCAGAAACAATTAACCTAAAATTATTCTCCCGATAAACCGTTATTATGCAACAGTGATCTCAAATAGTAGTTGCAAGTCTCACCGGTGACTGATTAACCTATACCTAGAAAAGCGAGATATTAGATACTTTATAGAAAGGAGAGATAGCATGAAGCAAGAAAACTTTGTTACAGTCAACCAGCTGGAAGAGGAAGATTTCTGGGAGATAATGGAAACTGCGAAAACTCTAAAGGGAGACTTGAGAGCGGGGAAGACACATGAGGTTTTACCGGGCAAGACGCTGGGGATGGTATTTCTCAAACCCTCGCTCAGGACCAGGACGTCTTTCGAGGTTGGGATGACCCAGATGGGAGGACACGCGATTTACCTCGGACCCGACGATATAAAACTGGGAGAGCGGGAAACGACGGAAGATATTTCCCTGGTTTTATCCCGTTACGTCGATGGGGTCATGGCCCGGGTTTTCGAACACGAGATAATTGAAGATATGGCCGAGCACGCCACGATCCCCGTCGTGAACGGGTTGACGGACTTACTCCATCCCTGTCAGGCACTTGCCGACTTCTTCACCATTCAGGAAAGCAAGAGGGAACTTGCCGGATTAAAATTGGCTTTCGTCGGTGACGGAAACAACGTGGCTCATTCCCTGATGAATGCGTCCAGTCTTGTTGGGATGGATTTCTCTATTGCATGCCCCGAGGGGTACGAACCGGACGAATCAATAGTCGAGGAGGCGCGAAAAACAACTGATGTGGAAATTAGCCACAGCCCGGAAGAAGCTGTAGCCGGTGCCGACGTTATCTATACGGACGTCTGGGCCAGCATGGGGGAAGAAGACGTGGCAAATGAGAAAAAGGGTAGTTTTGAGGGATTCAGGGTGGATCAGGATCTCGTCGGTCTGGCCGATTCGGAGGCGATTGTTATGCACTGTCTTCCAGCTCACTACGAGGAAGAGATAGCCAAACCCGTGGCACATGGACCAAATTCAGTGATATTCGAACAGGCGGAAAACCGTATGCATACACAGAAAGCTCTACTTGCTTTATTGATGAATAAGTGATGGGACTCAGGGAGCTGTACCATAGATTTCGGGGTCGGGATGAGTTCTATCAGCTCTATGCAAATATAACCTATTCTACCCCGGAATCCTGTCTGGAGTACCATGGGGAAATATATTTGGAGAAGGAGGAGATACCTTCAATTTCCGGTTGTGATATCGAAGTACTGTCTTTTCCGGTCGAGGAGCTGGCACATTTTAGGGATAAGAAGAAGAAGATGAAGGAGCTGGCCGAGAGAGAACTAGAACGGCGAGAAATTTTCCGCCAGGGAAAGAGGAAACTAGAAGAAGGGAAATACGATGAGGCGGTATCACGGTTCGAACGGTCGGTCAAACTGGACGTTTTTCTGCCCGAACTGGAGGATCTGGTTTCTGAACACGGGTCGTCAGTGCCTACTGAGGTATTAGAAAAACTGGAAGACCTTTTTGTGCTGGGTTACAAGGAGAAATTCGGCCAAAAGAGGTACGAAAGGTTGCCCGAGAGGATGAGGGAGGACCGAAAGGAGGCCGGGGTAGAGAAGATTCGAGAGTTGTTTGGGTAAGCTGGTTTGTTCACCACGGGTCTTCCGTTTTTTGAGAATTTTGCTTAAATATTTGTTAACTTCTCCGTTGTCTACCCATGGGTTTTATGCTGAAGAAAAGCGATAGGGTTATCCTGCTGGTTGGGCTCTTCTTCGCCTCTATTGCTCTTTCTTATCCATTCTTAAAAGGGTTTTTCAGTTCTCGTCCATCTGACTCCAGCTTAACTAAAGTCAACGGACGTGCCGTCCAATTAAAGGAAGTAGAAGTCAAAATACCTGAGTTCGACAATACCGAGGAGAAGATCGCCTTGAATGAAGCCGATGAGGAGAGATTGGTTAAGCTTCCCGGCATAGGACCCGTTCTGGCAGAACGAATAGTTGGCTATCGATCCAACCACGGAAACTTCTCTTCCCTGAAGGAGCTAAAAGAAATAAATGGAATCGGTCCGTCCACGCTGGAGCGTATCAGTGGTCGGCTGAAGATAAATAGCGGGTCATCTTAGGCCTTTCGCGTTGCAGTCAGGATTTCCATTTCGTCCGATAGATCTTCTGCTCTATCGGATATCTCTACGAGGGACTCCAGGAACTCGCGCAGCAGTATTTTTTCAGCGAGCTCCAGTTCATCCTTGTTGAACAAAGTCTGGACAAATTCCCGCTCAAGGCTGTCAATTTCTCCTTCCAGTTCTTCGATCTCTTCCGTATATTCCAGGACTTTTCCGTTTCCTCCGAACAGGGCGTTTAATCCTTTCTGAACCTGATCGACTATTCCCACGGTTAGTTCGACTATTTCCTTGGTGACCGGTACCAGTTCATCCGGTAACTCAATTTTCTGGAGGAAGGTAAAGTCCAGGGAGGCTTCAGCTGCATTTGCAAGTTTGTCAGTCCGTTCGACCATATCCAGCAGTGGCCGCCTCGTCCGGGCCATGAGGGCGCCGTTGAGGAGTTTCATTTCTATGTCTCGCCGAAGGTCGTCCGCGTCTCCTTCAAGGTTGTGGGTGTCGAAAGCGAGTTCGTTAGCGCGGTCCAGATCACCCTCTTCCAGCCACAGATTCATACTTTCCTGGAACTTTTCCAAAGTTTCTACTACCAGGTCGACGTGGTCACCGATCATTTCGTTGACTTCGGACTCGTCTTGCCAGAGCCCGTCAAATAATCCCATGACTATATCACCCGACATATTCTATATATTTTTTCCTTTAATTGCAAAGATGTGAGGTCTCCGGGCGATACTTGGTTGATTTCCGGGTAACGATATTAAATATTAATTTTTTCCAAAACTTATGAAATCCGAGGAGAAAAATTAGCAAGTTAAACTCATCAAACACCAGTTCTCCCGCGGCTCTGAGTTCCGATTCGTAAATAGTCTCGTGATCTTTGAACCAGCTGTCGTATTCGTCAGAGTAATTGTCGAACGGTTTCGTCTTTGCCATTTTTGTCTACCTCCTCGATTATTTGAATTAATTGCCTCTTATGTTCGAAGAAGTTCTGGCCGGTCTTGTCTCGCTCTTCTTCGGACAGCTCAACAGGGAGTTCCGCCTGGACGGTGGCCGGCCGTTCGGACAGTATTATTATCTTCTCGGATAAGAACAGACCTTCCTCGAGATCGTGCGTGATAAAGAGAATCGTCCTATCCAGTTCCGACAGCAGGTCAAGAAGCCAGTGCTGAATCCTGTCCCGGGTTATAGCATCCAGCGAACCGAAAGGTTCGTCCAGAAAGAGGACAGGGGAGTCCGTGAGGACGGTCCGCAATAGAGCTGCTCGTTGCCTCATCCCTCCGGACAGCTGGTGCGGGTAGGCTTGCTCAAACCCAGAAAGACCAAAATCTTCGAGGTTCTTCTTTATCCTCTTCCGCCTTTCCCCCTTGTCGATTCCCTTAAGCTGGAGCGGCAGTTCTATGTTTTCCATCAGGTTCTTCCAGGGGAAGAGCAGGCCTTCCTGGGGTAGGTAACCTGGAGACGAATAACTCTTTTCTATCCTACCTCTGTCTGGCTCGAGCAGTTCGAGAACGATCTTGAACAGAGTCGATTTACCACAGCCTGAGGGACCGAGAAAGGTTACGAAACCCGAAGTGTTTATCTCGAAGTCAATTCCTTCCAGTACTTTTAGATCGCCGAAACTCTTGTACAGGTCTTCTACCGCGAGCAATTTAGCTTTCCTCTTTCGGGAGAAACTCATTGGTAAAGGCTTCGCTTGCGTCGATCTTTTTTTCTAGCAGTTCGTGGTCGTGCATCCACTCCATAAAGTCCTCCCAGACATCTGCTTCCTGAACTCCCCAACGATCCACTCCCCTGGAATATTCCTCTGAGAGGAATTTCTGAGATTTCATAACCAGTTCCCGGTCCAGCTCCGATGCGCTATCGAGCAGGATTTTTCCCGCTTTTTCAGGGTTATTCTCGGCGTACCGGTAACCTCGGGAGACCGCATCAAGGAAGTCTTTTACCAGTGCCGGATTATCCTCTATCATCGTCTCACCGGTGATGAATAGTGGCGTATAGTAATCGAATGTCTCCGATATTTTGGTTAGAGGTATGTAGTTGTAGTCCAGACTTTCTATGTCCGCGTGGATTCCCTCCCAGCCTCGAAAGATCCAGAAAAAGTCCGCCATGTTTTCCCTGGCAGCTGTTACGAACTCGGTCATTCCCAGGTTTACGAATTCAACCGCCGAAAAATCGGCTTCTGCATTGTTCATTACCGATTTGATCAGCTGGTTTTCCAGATCTGTACCCCATCCACCGTAGCGCTTCCCTTCTAAATCCTCCACTGAATCTATTCCTTTCCCTTCGAGGGCGGCGAATCCCGAGGTGTTACCTTGAATTATTGCAGCTATCGAGACTACAGGAACACCGCGGCTCCGGGCCATTGTCACGTACTCCTGAGTGTTTATACCGAACTCCGTCTTACCGGATGCGGTTAGCTGGATAGATGTGGTTGCTTTAGCAGGTTGAACTATTTTTACCTTCAGGTTCTCGTCCGCGAAATACCCCAGCTCCTTGGCTACGTAGAGCCCCGTGTGATTTGTGTTTGGAGTCCAGTCCAGCGAAACTTTTATTTGATTTAACTCCCCGGCTGCAGGAAAGAATGTACTGCCGGATATCAAAAGAAATACGACTAAAAGTAACCCGATTAAGTTAATTGGTCTCTTTTGAAACATAGTTACCCTCCTGTCTCGTCCATGGAGTCAGATAACTTGCCAGTAAATCGGTCAACTTGAAAAAGGAAAAACTCGCCAGCATTACCAGAACTATCGCCCCGAAGAGCTTGTCCGTTCGAAACGACGTTAGAGCTCGTGTCATGTAAATTCCCATACCTTTCACCCCGCCCAACCATTCTCCGATGACCGCGCCAAGGACGCTATAGGTGGCGGCGATTCGGACCCCCGCAAAGATACCCGGCAGGGATGCGGGGATAATCATATGCCTGTACCTCTGCCAGCGTGAGGCGTTCAGTGTTTCCATTAAGTTCAACATGTCTTCGTCTACGTTCTGAAAACCTTCGTAGGCGTTCACCGCAATCGGGAAGAAGCAGACGAACGTGACAATGATGATCTTTGCGGTGATCCCCAGCCCGAACCAGATAAGTATCAGAGGAGCAATCGCAATCAGGGGAATCGCCTGAGACAGGACCAGATAGGGGTAGATTATTTCTCCGGAGAACCTGTATCTGTGCATGAAGGCGGCAATTACAAGGCCGACCAAGATGGCTATACCGAGCCCAACCGCCGTTTCAATCATGGTAACGTAAAAGTGACCGGCGATAACGGCGCGATCCCGAAAAACCGCCAGGATAATCTCCCGGGGGGTCGGCAATAAGTAACTCGGGATTTGTAATCCCCAGGCAATTAGCTGCCAGAGGCCGAGGAAGCTGGTTACGCTTAGAACGTTAATTGCCACTTTAGTCCTGTTACTGCCCACGCTAACACGCTCCCGATTGGGGCGGGATAAATCCTGAATTTCGAATGGGAATATTTAGTGCAGGGAGTGTCGAAGTCGGGTGAGAATAGTTCCTGCGCCGGCATTATCCGGTTCAGGTTCTAAGGGTCGAGGATCGTCCTCCTCTCAGCCCGACAGTCGAGCTCCCCTTGTTCAACCTAAGGGTAAACCAGTCTTTTCCGGGTTTCAACTCGTATGGTCGGTTCGAGGAACCGGAGACTAAAATTCAGCCAGTCTGGTCCAGAATTCGTCTTCGATTGAGGTTTCGAGGGTTTCCGTGCCTTCTTCCCTCCGGATCGATATATTTTCCCCGGTCGTTATTTCGCCGATTTCGTGGACGGGAAGGCTTGCTTTTTTGCTTTTTCGGGCAAATTCTTCCGCGCTGGCTGGAGAGACTGCGGCGATTCCGGAACCGATACTGGTTATCTTTAACGGGTCCAATTTTAGATACCGGCATATCCGGGCCACGTCTTGGTCCACGCTTATCCGATCGTTTATAATTTCCGCCCCGTGGTTTTTATCCGAAAGCATCTCCCCTAAACCTCCGAGAAGGCCACCTTCGGCGATGTCGTGCAGGGCTCTGACTCCCGGTAGAGATGAGAGAAAACTCAGGTCGCTGGTTGGTTGGAGGTCGTCGAATTTTTCTCTGACGCTGGAAGCGACTGAACTGGAAATTTCTTCTGACAGCTTGTCCGGGTAGTAGAACGAGAAGATCGCCGCGGCTTCCAGGCCGAGCTGGTTCAGGAGATATATTTTGTCCCCCGGGGACGGGTCATCCGGTACTAACTCATCTTTTTCACCCGGTCCAAAAGCGGTGGCGGCGCCGATGGTGGGAAAGCTGGAACCTTCGTACCTCCCCGTATGACCTCCGATTATAGTAACGTCGTTACGATTTGCCTCCTCCGTAAAACCCCGCCAGATTTTTTCGAAGATTTCATCGCTCGTATTCGGAGGGAGATTCCAGTTTGTTACCATATAGGCTGGAAGTATTCCGCTGACCGCTACGTCGGTCGTAATTACCTGAAGGGCAAGCCTGCCCGAGCGGTTCCAGCCCAGCTGAGGGCTTATTGCCAGTGGATCGGTTGATACGACGAGAATTTTTTCATTCCCCAGACCTACGGTGTTGAAGTCCGATCCGACCTCGGGACCGATTCCAGGTTGGTCACCTCTCTTAAGGTAAGGGAAGACGTGATTTTCCAGCCCTTCCTTTCCGAATTTTCCCAGAGGAGGTTCGTCAATGGACATAGCCTTCGTCCTCGAGTGAAGTTACTTCTCGGCCCCGGACGATTTCTACTTCTTCCTCGGTAACTTTTCCGATGACCGTGGCTCCGAACTTCGCAAGGTCGAATTGGTGCTTTTCCGGAGCAGTGAAGAGGAGTTCGTAATCTTCTCCGGTAAATAAGCCCAGTTCTTCCTTTTCTTCATCGGTAGTGGTTAGTTCTGCCAGACCGGGAGCGTATGGAATTTTGTCTCCCGTAATCCTGAATCCCACCTCGTTTATCCTGGCGAGCTGGTGGAGCGACCGGGCTAATCCGTCACTTATATCCATCATCGAACTGGCCAGGGAAGCGAGCTTCTTGCCCGACTCTACTCGCGGATCAAACTGGAACAACTCGTTTGCCTCCTCGAACTGCCCCTTTTCGAAGAGCTGGAGTCCGGCGGCGGTTTTACCCAGATCACCCGTCATGGCGACCAGTTCACCCGGTTTAGCCCCTTTACGGGTAACAGGCGATTCTACTTTTCCCAGTGCCGAAGTAACGACGGTAAGTTCCTCGTGTTTGTCGAGATCACCGCCGACTATTCTCGTTCCATTTTGGTCGCATACTGCCTCTGCCCCTTCGATAAAGCCCTTCAATGCATCCAGGTCAAATCGGGAGTTTCCGTAGGCAATCACGAGTGCTTTCGGGTCTCCTCCCATGGCAGCTATATCCGACAGGCTAACTGCGGACGATCTCCAGCCTATCGTATAATCAGTCGTTCCCGAAGGAAAATCCGTCGTTCGGTGGAGCATGTCCGTCGTGAGGAGCGGATTGCTGTCACCCCAATCCATGACGTAACAATCGTCTCCGACGGGCATCCTGTCCGCCAGCCATTTTAGTGCTTCTCTTTCGTTCATTTAGGGATACACCTTGTTCTTGCTATTGATTAGTGGTTACGTCTTTGAGTAAAAGTGTAGTTTATCTCCTGTTATTTTCCCACACCGGGTACTGACTCAAATTGTCTTTAAATATATTCTCATTTCTTTTACATCAGATTTATTAAAGTTAGATGTAATTTGAGACCAATAGTCTCACTTGTTCTTACAGCCCCCCTGAAGCTTAGCTGGCTGCCGGGATCTCCTCTATGTCCAAGATTAAAAGGTTAGATCAGTTGCCAGCTAAGCGTCAGGTGGCGTTTAGGGAATTAGACAATTAAGTATGGAGCTCATGAAAGAAATGAGATATTTTACTTATTCTAAGGGCCCCGAGCCGGGAAATTTCCAGCGACGTGGCGCATATGTTTGACCGAACCAGCCCAGCACTCAATTGGATCCTCCATCTGTATAATGGAAAAGATTGTCATAAATTATCGCTTCAGATGTTACTAACCTCTTTTGGAATGTAGTGCCCAATTGAGTGCTGGGCTGAGGGAGGGATATTACCACAACCGAATAAGATTAAATATTTATGAGTAATTCTTCCTGTAAGGTAGAATTACTATCTTGAACAGAACAGTTTGAGCACGCGAGTCGGAAATTTCCCGGCTCGGAGGACCCGGAGGTCACATTGGCCGTGCATGGGGATCCGTCATGCTACTATATTACTACATTACTACAGTTAATATAATTCGACTCCTTTTTTCCGGTGATTGTCTCAGGTTTAACCCGAACGGGTTTAGCGATATAATTTTTCAATTGCCGGTTCAAGTTAAAATCAATCCGGCAAGCTTACTATAATGAATCAACGAGAATTCAGGACTTTTGCCGAGCAGTCCCGATCTTCGATAAACCGGAAGGGTTCACGGTTCATCGGTATCGGTGAGTGTGCTGACACTAAAGGAGAGTTGAATAATCGGAGAGTTGAACTGGCCGATGAGTTTCCCAAAGCGACTCATATTGCCTCGGCCTCCGTAATTATTGAGTCCGGACGGCCGGTCGAGCGTTACGATAACGACGGAGAGCCTTCCGGTACAGCTGGAGAGCCTATGTTGGGGGTTATCAGGGGAGAAGAATTGATGAACGCGGCGATCTTTGCCGTCAGGTACTTTGGCGGAACCGAGCTGGGCACCGGCGGACTGGTCCGAGCTTATTCCGATACAGCTCGGGCCGTTATAAGTGCGGGCAAAGTGGTGAAACGGCAGAAAAGGGAAAAATACCTGGTATCTTTTCCGTATTCTTTTACGGGGAAAGTGGCGGAAGCTCTCGCCGAATTTGGCCAGGTAGAAGTGTTGGACAGGAATTACGGGGAGAAGCCCGAGCTAAGGTTATCCGTACCGCTGAACCGGAAAGAAACCTTGCTTAGTAGACTCAGGGAGTTGACTTCGGGGTCGGTTGAATTCACCCGAAAAAGCCAGTCTAACGAGGGGGAATAGAGATGTTTGATTATATTACGGGAGAGCTTGTCCAGTACAATCAGGATTACCTGGTGGTGGAAACCGGAGGAATTGGTTACGCGATCAAGCCTTCCCGGGGTGCTCTGGACGAATTGGGCGAGGAGGGGGAGCAAGTGAAGATTTTTCTGCATCTGGACGTAAAGGAAGACGATATGAATCTCTACGGGTTCTCCGGCCCTCAGGAAAGGGAGATATTTCGGATGATGCTATCAGTCTCCCGGCTTGGTCCAAAGACGGCTCTCACGGTCCTCTCGTCTATGGATAAAGCCGAATTCCGCCGAGCGGTACTGGAAGAAGAGCTCAGTACGCTGACTTCGATAAAGGGAATTGGCAAGAAGACCGGCCGAAGGTTAATACTGGAACTCAAAGAAAAGGTTTCGGACATGGAATTTGAAACCTCGGGTGCCGGCACCGAAGTTGATAGCAAAGTGAGCATGGCCATTCAGGCACTTGCTTCCGATTCAATGGGTTTCTCGGTTCAGGAAGCCAGGAAGGCAGTCTCTCGGGTTCGGGATCGGGGAGACGACCTGGAAGTCGAGGAACTGGTCCAATCGGCCCTGAAGGAATTGTCGTAGTACTTTTAAGTAATTAATTAAGGGTTCAGAGCCGGGAAATTTCCGACTCGCGTGCTCAAACAGTTTCCTTCATGATGGTGGTTCTCACTA